>NZ_JAFAVV010000026.1 GCF_019242285.1 Bradyrhizobium sp. | reverse complement strand
TGCGGATTGGCCGCCTTCTTCAGGTGCGGAATGCAGTATTTCGAGACCATGAAGGTGCCGCGGGTGTTGATGCCCATCATCAGGTCGAACCGCTTCATGTCGGTCGCTTGCGAATTGGTCAGGCTGATGGCGCTGGCATTGTTGACGCAGATGTCGATGCCGCCGAACTCGACCACGGTCCGCTCGATCGCCGCGATCACCTGGGCTTCGTCGCGAATGTCGCAGACGAGCGGCAGCGCCTTGCCGCCGACAGCGCGAATCTCGTCGGCAGCGGTGAAGATCGTGCCTTTCAGCTTCGGATGAGGCTCGGCGGTCTTCGCCGCGATCGCGACGTTGGCGCCGTCGCGCGCGGCGCGCAGCGCGATCGCAAGCCCGATGCCGCGGCTCGCGCCGGAGATGAACAGCGTCTTGTCTTTCAGCGAGGCCATCACAAAACCCTCCTGTTGCCAGGCTCAAGATGAGCCCGGCTTCGATCGGCCGCAACGGCGCGGTACGGCTTTTGTTGTCGCGGGAGGGGCAGGGTCGCAAGGGCTCCCGGCGGTCAGACCTCGGCCTGCTGGCGACGCGCCGCCGCCGCCTTGCGCTTCTTGTCGCCCTGCTTGAGGAAATTGACCCCGATCTGGTCGCCATTGACCCAGGCCAATTCGCAGCGCCGGTACGCCAATCCGAACGACGACAGCAGCAGAAAAAATTCCTTCAAATGCAATCCAAGCACGGAGCCGTCGACCGACAGCTTGGCGCCAGTCTCGGAGACGTCCTCCAGGATGCAGTCGCGCCGCCAGGTGCCGTCGATCGCCATCATGTGCGCGGGAATTCCGCGCTCGAAGGTGACGCGGTCGCCCTTTTGGCGCTCATTCGGCATGCTTCGCTCCCGCCCGCTGCGCAGCTTCTCCGTGAGATTACGGAGGGCTGCCTAACAACAGGTAAATCGGCGAACCCTATGGAACCGGCGGCGGCACGTTGGCGGCATACCAGGCCCGCAGCGCCGCCAGCGAGGGGTGCGCAAGGGAGCGGCTGAGATAGGTCCAGATCCGAGGCTGATGGCGCAGATAATGCGGCTTGCCGTCGCGCCGGTTGAGCCGCGCGAAGGTCCCGAGCAGCCGCGTGTTGCGCTGGGCGGACATCAGCGCGTAGAGCGCGGCGAAGCCCGCGGCGTCAAAACCATCGTCGGCCGCGCGCCGGGCCCGGACGTAGCGGGAGAACAGCGTGAGCTCGGTGGCCTCGGGCACATCGATCCGCGCGTCCTGCATCAGCGACACCGCGTCATAGGCGGGGGATCCCAGCACGGTGTCCTGGAAATCGATGATGCCGAGGCGCGAAATGCCGCGCCGCTCCGCCAGCCAGATCAGGTTGGGCGAGTGGAAGTCGCGCAGCACCCAGGTTCGCACCGCCATTGCCGGCTGCAGCAACAACGCGCGCCACAGGGACGTGAACTCGCTCCGCAGCGCCTCGCTCGGCGCGATTCCGCGATCCGGCAGGTACCATTCCAGCATCAGCCCGATCTCGATCAGCAACGCCTCGACATCGAAGGACGGGATCGCGTAGGCCGTCTGCTCCGGCAACGGCAGAGTCTCGGGCAGCGCCTTGCCGTGCAGCGTGGCGAGCAGGTCGGTCGCGGCCTCGTAGCGTTCGATGATCGGTCCCGGCGGATCGCCTTCGGTCACGCCGCCGCCGCCGAAATCCTCGGTGACCAGCAATCCGGCCTCGAGATCCTGGTGATGGATCGCCGGCGCGGAGAAGCCCTGGGCACGCAAGCCGTTGGCGATCGCGACGAACGGGCGGACATCCTCGGCGAGATGCACCGCGGCGCTGTAGGGGCGGCCGGCATAGATCGCCGGTCCGTCAGGGCGCTTCGGCGAATTCATCAGGATGAAGGAGGTGTCGTCGCGATAGAGCCGCGCGTAGGAACGCGTCGAGGCATCGCCGGCCATCCGGCGCCGCCGCGCGACGCCAAATCCGGCCTCGTCGAGAAAGCGTCGCAGTGTCTCCAGCCGCGCGACGGTCGCCGCCATCCGGCCATGGCCGGTGATCTCGGCCGCGCGCGCCTCGGCGCCCAGCGCCGGCTGGGGCCCAAGGGCGATGTCGATGCGGTCGGCCGGCAGCGCATCCGGCGCGCGTTCCGGCCATTCAATCAGCACCACGGCGCCTTCCGGCAGCGGCGACAGGCCGATCTCCTCGAGCTCGCTGACGTCGTTGATCCGATACAGATCGGCGTGCAGCAACGGGAACGCGGGCAGGTCGTAGCTCTGCGCCAGCGTGAAGGTCGGGCTCGGGACCTCGATCGTCTCGTCATCGGCGAGATAGCGGATCAGCGCGCGCGCCGCCGCAGTCTTGCCGGCGCCGAGATCGCCAGACAGCGCGATGACGTCGCCAGGGCCGATCAGCAGTGCGAGGTCCGCCATCAGCTGCGCGGTGGCGGTCTCGCTTGCGAGCGCGACCGTGAATGTGGTGGGCGGGCTCATTCCGCGGCGCTGCGTTGCGCCGCCTGGTCGATCGGGAAATCGCAGGTGACGGCGGTGCCCTTGCCGACCACCGAATCGACGCGCACCTTGCCGCCATGCAGCTCGACGAAGGAGCGGACCAGTGAAAGGCCGAGGCCGGCGCCGCGATGGCGCGAGCCCTGTGAATGGCTCTCGAACCAGTCGAACACCTTGTCCTTGACGTCGGGCGAGATGCCGGGGCCGGAATCGGTCACGGTGAACAGCACGCTGCGCTCGGTGCGGCGGGCGGTGACGATGACGGTCGAATCGTGCGGCGAGAAGCCGACCGCGTTGGCGAGCAGGTTATAGAGCACCTGTACAACGCGCCGCTCGTCGCCGATGAAGCTGCCGATGTTGGGCGCGACGTCGACCTTGAGGCGGATGCGGTCGGTCGCGAGCCGATCCTGGATGCCTTCGGCGGCGGCCTCGATCGCCTTGCCGATGTCGACCGGGCCGAGCTCGAGCCGCATCGCGCCGGCATCGATGGTGGCGAGATCGAGAATGTTGTTGGTCAGCGCGAGCAGCGCGTTGGTCGACTTGGTGACATAGTCGAGATATTCGGCCTGCTTGGGGTTCAGCGGGCCGGTCGAGGGATCGCTCAGGAAATGCGCGAAGCCGATGATCGTGGTCAGGGGCGCGCGCAGCTCGTAGGACACGTGGTGCACGAAATCGATCTTCATCTGGCCTGCGGCTTCGAGCGCCTCGTTGCTCTCGCGCAGCGCGCGTTCGACGTTCTCGGTATCGGTGATGTCCTGGAACGTCAACATTGTGGCGCCGTCGGGCAGTGGCCGGCTCATGCAGTCGAGCACGCTGCCGTCCTTGCGCTCCAGCTTCAGCGGCAGGTCGATCCGGTTCTCGATCGCGGTGATCGCCTCGCGGATCCTGCGCCAGGCGTCGGCGTCGTCGAACAGCGGCCGGCACCAGGCCGCCACCGTGTCGATGTGCGGCGCTTCGCGCAGCGCCTCCGGCGACAGCTTCCACATTCTGGCGAAGGTCGGGTTGAACAGTTGCGCCCGGCCGTTGCTGCCGAACACCGCGACACCCTCGGCGAGGCTGTCGAGCGTCTCGCGCTGGACCCGGATCAGGCCGTCGAACCGCCGCGCGAGGTCGAGGCTCTCGGTGACGTCGTCGAACAGATAGGTCACGCCGCCTTCGGGGCTCGGCGTGGTGACGACGGAAAGCGCCCGTCCGTCGGGCAGGTACCAGGCATCCTTGGTGGGCTCGATCGCACGATACGCCTCGTGCAGCTTGGCCTTCCAGGCGCGGAAGTCGGCCTGCTCGGGCAATTTGCGCGAGGCGCGCAGGCGGTCGAGCACCGTCGAATCGTCGGGATGGGCGTCGAGGAAGGACGGGTCGAGGTCCCACAGCCGACGGTAGGAGTCGTTATAGAAGGCGAGGCGCCGCTGGCCATCGAACACCGCCACCCCGGACGACAATTGATCGAGCGTGCGGCGGTGGGCTTCGGCCATCCGTACCAGCGCCGAGCGCAGCGCGTCGGCCTCGCTGGCATCGATGGCGACGCCGACGCTGCCGGCGCCGACATTGACCGCGCGGACGTCGTAGATTCGCCGCGCCCCGCCGGTCACGATCGGAACGCGGGCGTTGAAGGCGGCTTCGCTGCCGAGCGCACGCTCCATGGCGGCGCGATCGCTGGAATCGAGCAGCTCGAGATTGCGGCCGATTGCCTCGGCGACGCTGCCGACTTCGGTCGCCTGGGCATAGGCGGCGTTGGCATAGGCCAGGGCGCCCTTGTCGTCCTTGGCCCAGATCGGCCAGGGCGCCGATGCCGCGAAGCCGCGCAGCAACTCGCTCTCCTCCAGCAGCGCGCGGAGTCGCAGGTTGGTTTCCGCCAGCTCCCGCCTGAGGCCCGAGAGCTCGCGAATCCGGACGATGGCCTGTCCGCCGATGGCGCGGCCCATCGCCTCGACGGCATGGCCGTTCGAGGTCGTGAGGTTGAGCACGAAGCCCTCGCCGGCCTCACGCAACGCGTTGACCGCGTGGTCGAGCTGCAGCGCTGGCTCGGGCGGTAGCCAGGTCCCGAAAGCGAGCACACGCTGCGGCGAGTCCTGCTGCGTCAGGAGCACGAGGTCGCCCGAGACCTGCGGGCGATTGCTGCCGGCCGCCCAGGCGATCAGGACCTGCGGCTCGGCGAACAGCAGCGCCCGGTAGCGGTCGGCCTTGATCTGCAGGTCGGCGATGTCGGCCAACAGCCGTGCTTCGCTGCGCGCGGCACGCAGCCGGCTGCGCATCAACAGGATGGCTGCGAGTACCGAGAAGCCGAGCAGCGCCAGCGCGGTGGCGAGCACCGCGATCTCCTGGCGGTTGAAGTCGAAAAGGCTGATCACGGCGCCCGGAAATGCGGGATCGCTCGCCAGCGCGGGGGGCGCGATGGGCAGGGCCGCGACGGCGGTTCCGAGCAGGCCGTCGCGCGCCAGCGTTGTGCACGACAACAACGTCCGACGTATCGACACGATTACGCCTGACATGGTTCGCCCCAAAACCGCATGAATATTCCGCCCGATGTTGGTTCCCCACCGAGCGAATCGAGAAACAATATCGCCAAGCGGAGTCAGGGGGTAAGAGTCCAGACCGTGAACGCAAAACTCGCTGGGGAAAAAACCGAACGAGCTGTTAGTCGCTGCGATTTGTCGAAGCCGATTCGGTCAAATTATCGACCGGTCGAGCCGAAACCGCCGCTGCCGCGGTCGCTTGCCGGCAACGTGGCGGACGGAACGAGCTCGGCGCGCGCGACCTCCGCGATCACCATCTGCGCAATGCGGTCGCCGCGGCGGACGACGAACGGCGCGGAGCCGTGATTGATCAAGAGCACGCCGACCTCGCCGCGGTAATCGGCGTCCACGGTGCCCGGCGCGTTGAGCACGGTGACCCCATGCCGGGCAGCGAGCCCCGAGCGCGGCCGCACCTGCGCCTCGAAGCCCGCGGACAGCGCGAGGCTCAGCCCGGTCGGCACCAGCGCATGCATGCCCGGCTGGAGCACGAGCGGCGTATCCTCGTCGACAGCGGCCAGCAGGTCGAGGCCGGCGGCCTGCCCGCTCTGATATGCAGGCAGCGGCAGGCCGCGGCCATGCGGCAATTGGAGAACCTCTATCCTGACCGTGGCCGTCACGTCGTTGGCTCCGATTCCGCGCGCTCGCTGACGCCTCGTGCGATCTCGGCGACGAGGGCGACCGCGACCTGCTCCTTGGTCATGACGGGCCAGGAATCGAGGCCGATGGTGTCGCCGTCGCGCCGCAGCAGATGCACGGTGTTGCGGTCGCCGCCCATCACGCCGGTTGCGGGCGAGACGTCGTTGGCGACGATCCAGTCGCAGCCCTTGCGGCGGAGCTTGCTCTTGGCGTTGTCGATCAGATGCTCGGTCTCGGCGGCAAAGCCGATCACCAGGGAGGGGCGGCCTTCCGCGCGATGCGAGATGGTGGCGAGGATGTCGGGGTTCTCGACAAGCTGCAACGGCGGCATCGCGGCGTCGGTCTTCTTCAGCTTCTGCTCGCCTTGGCTCATGACGCGCCAGTCGGCCACCGCCGCGGCGAAGATTGCGATGTCGACCGGCAGCGCCGCCTCGACCGCCCTCAGCATGTCGCGCGCGGATTCCACGTGCACGACCGAGACGCCCTTGGGTGCGTCGAGCTCGACCGGGCCTGCGACGAGGACGACCTCGGCGCCGGCGGCCCGCGCCGCGGCGGCAATGGCAAACCCCTGCTTGCCGGAGGAACGGTTGGCGATATAGCGCACCGGGTCGATCGGCTCGTGGGTCGGACCCGCGGTGATCAGGATGCGCTTGCCCGACAGCAGCCCGGGCTTTTTCGGACGCAGGAAGCGTTCGGCGGCGGCGACGATCTCCAACGGCTCGGCCATTCGCCCGGTGCCGGCTTCGCCGGCCTCCGCCATCTCGCCGGCATTGGGCCCGACCAGGGCGACGCCGTCGCGCTCGAGCTCGGCGACATTACGTCGGGTCGCGGCATTGCTCCACATCGCCGGGTTCATCGCCGGCGCGAGCAGGATCGGCCGGGTCGCCGCCAGCAGGACGGCGCTGGCGAGATCGTCGGCGGCGCCCTGCGCCATCTTCGACATCAAGTCCGCCGTCGCGGGTGCGACGACGATCAGGTCGCAGTCGCGGGCGAGCCTGATGTGGCCCGCATCGAATTCACTGTGCGGATCGAACAGGTCGGTATGGACGCGTTCGCCGGACAGGGCGCTTGCTGCAAGCGGGGTGACGAAATGCTGCGCAGCATGAGTCAGCACGCAGCGCACCCGGATGTGCCGCTCCTTCAGGCGCCGGATCAGGTCGAGCGACTTGTAGGCGGCAATTCCGCCGCCGATGATCAAAGTGACGCGGGGCTCAGCAGTAGAAATATTTTCAGGCCATGCCGGCTCGGCCGACATCTCGGCGGGCAGCGTTGACAGCGGCTCCGGCCGTCCTTGCACATATTCGCGCAGGATGACGCGCACTTCCTCCTCGACCGAGCGGCCGTTCTGGGCCGAGCGGAGACGGAGATAGGCCTTGATGGCCTCGTCGAGCTTGCGGACGGTCAGGCTGGCCATGGATGGCTTCCTGAAGGAGGGATGATAGCAATGCTATCAGTTCCGTGATTGCATTGCAATCACAGGCGGGCCACGGCGATCAGAATGCCGATGAAGGTCGCGGCGATGATCCAGAGCGCGACGGTCCGCCAACGGCTCTTCTTGCCCTCGCTGCGGCCGAGCGCGGCAATGGTTTCGGGCGACAGCGTGATGCCTCCCCGGGTTATGGTCTCCAATTGCCCCAGCACGGCCACCGCGCGACCGGCAATTTCCGGCACGCCGGTGGTGAGCCGGAGCAGCTCGCCGACGCCCAGCGCCGCACCCTGGAGCCGACCGATCGGACCGAGGTTGCGCTCGATCCATTCCCGCACCACCGGCTCGGCAACCTTCCAAATGTCGAGCCTGGGGTCGAAGCCGCGTGCCACGCCCTCGACCACCACCATGGTCTTCTGCAGCAGGATCAGCTGCGGCTGGGTGCGCATGTCGAACAATGCGGTGACCTCGAGCAGCAGGGTCAACAGCCGCGCCATCGAAATCTCCTCGGCGGTGCGGTTGTGGATCGGCTCGCCGATGGCGCGCAGCGCCTGGGCGAAATTGTCGACCGAATGGTGCGAGGGCACGTAGCCGGCCTCGAAATGCACCTCGGCGACGCGGCGGTAGTTGCGGGTGATGAAGCCGAGCAGGATCTCGGCGAGGAAGCGCCGCTCCTTCAGCCCGAGCCGGCCCATGATGCCGAAATCGACCGCGACCAGCCTCCCTTGGGCGTCGAGGAACAGGTTGCCGGGGTGCATGTCGGCGTGGAAGAAGCCGTCGCGCAGCGCGTGGCGGAGGAAGCTCTGGATCACCTTGCGGCCGAGCTCGGGCAGGTCGATCTCGCTCTGCTCCAGCCGCGTATGGTCGGTGAGCGGGATGCCGTCGATCCACTCCATCGTCAGCACGTTGTGGGTGGTGCGGTCCCAGTCGACGGCGGGTACGCGGAAGTCCGGATCGCCGCGCGTATTCTCGGCCATCTCCGACATCGCGGCGGCCTCGAGCCGGAGATCCATCTCCATCGCCACCGACCGCGACATGGTGTTGATGACCTCGACCAGCCGCAGCCGTCGCGCCTCCGCCGAATAGGCTTCGGCCTTGTGGGCGACGAAGAAGAAATCCGCGAGGTCGCGGCGGAAGCGGGAGGCGACATTGGGCCGCAGCACCTTCACCGCGACCGACTGGCGCACACCGCGGCGCTCGATCTCGCCGCGATGCACCTGCGCGATCGAAGCGGCGGCGACCGCCGGGCCGAGATGGACGAAAGCCTTGGTGATCGGCCGCTCCAGCGAGGTCGCGATCACGGTCTCGGCCTCGCCTTGCGGGAACGGCGGCAGCCGGTCCTGCAGCGACTCGAGATCGCGCGCCAGCACGACGCCGACCACGTCCGGCCGGGTGGCGAGGAACTGGCCAAGCTTGAGATAGGCCGGTCCCATCCGCTCCAGTGCCCGCGACAGTCGCGGGCCGGACTTGGCGCCGCGGCGCTCGACCAGGCGGGTGAGCTTGAGCGCAAGCTGGCCGGGCGGCGGTACCAGCGACGGGTCGACCACGCCGAACACGCCTTCGCGCGCAAACACGAAGCCGGCGCGAGCAACGCGCGCGATGTGGGTCAAAGCGGAGATCACAAACGCCAGCCTGAATGCAGCGCGACGATCCCGCCGGAAAGGCTCTGCCAGCTGACGCGGGAGAAGCCGGCCGCGCGGATCATCCCGGCGAAGGCCGGCGCTCTCGGAAATTTGCGGATCGATTCCACGAGATATTGATAGGAAGCAGCGTCGCCGGTGACGAAGCGGCCGAGTGGCGGGATCACCTTGAACGAGAACAGGTCGTAGAGGCGGTCGAGCCCGGGCACGTCGACGCTGGAGAACTCCAGGCAAAGGAAACGTCCCCCCGGCTTCAGCACCCGGAACGCCTCGCTCAATGCGAGGTCGATCCGCGGCACGTTGCGGATGCCGAAGGCGATGGTGTAACCGTCGAAGGCGCGGGCAGGGAAGGCGAGGCTCTCCGCATTGCCCTCCACGAAAGCTGTGCGATCGTCGAGATGGCGCTTCACCGCGCGGTCGCGCCCGACCCGCAGCATGTCGGCATTGATGTCGGACACGGTGGCGCGAAAGCCGGCACCCGACAGCTTTGCCGCGCGAAAGGCGATGTCGCCGGTACCGCCGGCGACATCGAGCAGCGCGAACGGATGGTCGCCCTTCGGCGGATTGAGGGCGTTGACCATGATGTCCTTCCAGATGCGGTGCAGCCCGCCCGACATCAGGTCGTTCATCAGGTCGTAGCGCGAGGCCACGCTGTGAAACACGTCGTTCACCAGCGTCTGCTTCTCGTTCAGGGGGACATCCCGAAAGCCGAAATGGGTGGTTTCGTCCGGCCGATCCATCCGCTCTCTCCAACAACGCCAGACCATAGCGCGGCCGGCGCAATGGGGCTATCACGTCACTTTCACAAGGTGAATGACTTAGAGGTTGAACGGTGCCTGAACTGCCGGAAGTCGAGACCGTGCGCCGCGGCCTGCAGCCGGTCATGGAAGGGTCGAAAATCCTGAAAGCGGAGGCGCGCCGCAAGGATCTGCGTTTTCCCTTTCAAAAGGATTTTACCGCCCGGCTCGACGGCCAGGTCGTGACCGGGCTCGGCCGTCGCGCGAAATATCTGATGGCCGATCTTGCTTCCGGAGACGTGCTCCTGATGCATCTCGGCATGTCCGGCTCGTTCCGTATCCAGAAGCTGGAAACGGCACACGCGCCCGGACAATTCCATCATCCGCGCGGCAAGGACACCGCGCACGACCATGTGGTGTTTCACATGTCCTCGGGCGCCGACATCGTGTTCAACGATCCGCGCCGGTTCGGCTACATGAAGGTGATCGCACGGCATGCGATCGAAGAGGAGCCGCTGCTCCGCGGGCTCGGCCCCGAGCCGCTCGGCAATGAATTCGACGCCGCGCTGCTGGCTGCGGCCTGCGCCGGCAAGAAGACCACGCTGAAGGCCGCGCTGCTCGACCAGCGCGTCGTCGCGGGCCTCGGCAACATCTATGTCTGCGAGGCGCTCTATCGCGCGCATCTGTCGCCGCGCCGGCAGGCCTCGACGCTGGCCAATCGGAAAAGCGAGCCGACCGAATTGGCAAGACGGCTGGTGGACGCGATCCATGCCGTGCTCAACGAGGCGATCCGGGCCGGCGGCTCGTCCTTGCGCGACCATCGCCAGGCCAATGGCGACCTCGGCTATTTCCAGCATGCGTTCAAGGTCTATGACCGCGAGGGTGAACCTTGCGGCTGCGGTGGCGTGGTGCGCCGCTTCACCCAGAACGGGCGATCGACCTTCTGGTGCCCGAAATGCCAGAAGTGACGAGGGCCGCCATGGCTACGCCGACCCTGGAAACGCAGCGGCTGATCCTGCGGCCGCTCGCGCTCTCCGACGCGCCCGCGATCCAGCGCCATTTCAACAACTGGAACATCATCCGCAACCTCGCGGCGGTCGTGCCCTGGCCCTATCCCGACGACGGCGCCTGGGCTTTCATCCGGCATGAGCTGGCACGCGCTGCGGCCGGCGACGAGGTCTACAACTGGGTGCTGGTGCTGCGCGCGGGCGGCGGTGAGGCGATCGGCAACATCCGCTTCCGGCCGGACCCCGAGGCGCCGAAGGGCAATCGCGGCTTCTGGCTCGCCGAGCCCTATTGGAACCAGGGTCTGATGACGGAGGCCGTGGCCGCGGTGAACGATTTCGCGTTCAACACGCTCGGCATCGAGAGTTTCCATGTCTGCAACGCGGCCGCGAACGTCGCCTCACGCCGCGTCAAGCAGAAGACCGGTGCCGAGTTCGTCGGCCATATCGAGCTCCTGCACCACAGCGGCCAGAGCAAAGCGGAGAAATGGAAGGTGACGCGGCAGGTCTGGCTCGGCCGCGGGGGTCCGACGCCCTGAAAAGCGAAAACGCCGGACGGCCGTTTGCGGCAGCGTCCGGCGTTTCTCCCGGACGGCTTGCGCCATCCGGGGGCCCCGCTCACGCTCTCAAGGTGAGCATGATCCCCCCGGATCATGTTCGAGCACGAGCGCCCCTCAGCTCACAGACCGGAATCCCAAGGAAGACTCGACGCCGAACCGGCATTCGGATTCGAATCGAGATCCAAATCCAGCTTGGCGTCCGCCCAGGTGGACAGCGGATAGGATGCGGGCGCGTCGGTCGAGGTCTGCCGTGTGGCCCGCGACAGCAGGATCGGGAATTCCACGTCGGGATAGGCGGACGCGGCGGCTTCCTGCTCGACGGCGGCGACAATGCCCCCGGTCAGATGGTTCTCGACCCATTGCCAGAGGCCGCGGATTTCCTCGGCGGACTTGCCGGACGGCGCGAACTCGCTGACGGAGAGCCCCGCGGCGAGCGCGTCCTGGTGGTCGTTGCGCATCACGATGAAGGGTTGTGCCAGCACCTCGTCGATGTCGCGCGGCGCGCTCTCGTCGAGCGCGGCCGTCGCGCCGCTGGTCCGGTGGCCGGCCCGGATCGGCGTCTGGTTGAGAATGAAGGCGAACGGCTTGCGCCAGGCGCGCGCCACGCTCAGCGTCGCGGCCGTCGCCTCGATGTCGGGGACGCTCGGCCGGGACGGGATCAGGCAGAGGTCGCAATGGCGGATCGCGGCCGTGGTCGCGGCGTTGATGCCGCTTGCGGTGTCGATGATGGTCAGGGCGACGCCGCCGCGGGCGAGCGCTTGCAGGCGGCGTTCGATGTCGAGCGCGTTGTAGATCGGCTCGACGATCGGCTCCACGAGGCCGCGCCGGACCTGCCAGTTCGACAGCGTGCCCTGCTTGTCGGTCTCGATCAGGCGGACCCGGTGCCCGGCCTGCTGTGCCGCGACGGCGAGTCCGATCGACAACGTGCTCTTGCCGCTGCCGCCCTTTTGCGTGGCCATTACGATCGTGTGCATGAAAGGAGTTTCCTGCGATGGTTGCGAGGCTAAGCCGATACGCCACACGCACATGCACCACTTCCGCGATGCCGGGCAGCACTTGCCCAGGATGTTGCGGCCTGACCGAAAAGAGCAGATCGCGGCAGTCCGAATCACTGCCCTCGACCTTGGCCCGACAATCGTTAATCATGGTTAACGAGACCTTACCGTAAAATACCGGTCCACAGATCGCGGGGTGACTTTTTTGCGTGGACGGTTGTCCGCTTCGCGATTGCGTGCCGTGGGTTGCGGGCGCTCATGCTTGACCGCACCGTCAAAGCCCGGAAACATCGTGTTCGGGCGCGCCGATGGCACCGTCATCGGCCTATCCGGCGGCTACGCCCGCGCCGGCGTCCGCTTCGGGCTGAGGTGAGGGGTATGAGCGCGAAAATCCGCATCGCCGTGCTGCATTTCGCGCACGAGACGGTGACATTCCTGAAGAACGACACCACGCTGGACGATTTCATCTATCAGGGCTCGCCGGCGCGCGGCGAGGCGCTGCTCGCGTCCTATCCGAAATCCTACATCGGCGGTTTCGTGAAGATGGCGCGCGAGTTCGAGGGTGTCGAACTGGTCGGCATCGAATCGCCGCTGTGGCCGAAGACCTATACGGGATCGGGCTGGGTCACGCGTGAGGCGTTCGAGACCCTGGTCGGCAGGATGCTGGAGGGGCTGAGAGCGCAAGGCCCGTTCGACGGCGTCTATCTCGCCCTCCACGGCGCCATGGCGGTGCGCGGCGTGCCGCGGCCGGAGGCCGAGCTGGCGCGGCGGGTGCGCGAGGTGGTCGGGCCGCGGGCGTGCATCGCCGCGACCTTCGACCTGCACGGCAATGAAGACGACGAATTCCTCAAGCACGCCGACATGGGCTTTGCGGTGAAATATTTCCCGCATTACGACGAATATCTGCAAGGCGAACGCGCCGCCCGCCTGCTGGTGCGCATGATCCGCGGCGACTTTGAGGTAGCACATGCGACACGCAAGGTGCCGATCATCACGGCGACGGTCAGGATGTGGACCGGCGCCTCGCCATGGATGGATCTGAGCCAGCGCGCGCTGGTCTGGGAGGCGCGCGAGACCGACGTCCATGTCAACGTGTTCTTCGGCTTTCCCTTCGCCGACGTGCCGGACGTCGGTATGACCGTGCAGGTCATGACCAACGGCAATCCGAAGCTTGCGGCTGAGATCGCCGACGACATCGCGGCCTTTGCCTGGCGCCGGCGCGAGGCGCTCTTGTCCACCACGAAAATCCATTCGATCGCCGACGGCGTCGCGCTGGCGAAGCAGGCGATTGCGAAGGACGAGACGCCGGTCGTGCTTGCCGATCACAGCGATCGCTCGGGCTCGGCGACCTTCCTGCTGCGCGAGATCGTCGCGCAGGATCTGTCGCGCACGCTGATCGCAACCATCGCCGACGCCGCCGCGACCGCGAGGCTGAAGGCGAGCGGCGTGAAGGCCGGCGATGCCTTCGACATGGAGATCGGCGGACGCGTCGACGAATCCGCAGGCGAGCCGGTGCGCATCCAGGGCACGATTCTGAACGCGGCGGAAGGCTACGGCCAGTTCTGGGTGGTGGTGAAATTCGGGCGCGACAACGTGCTGATCCTCTCGACCTATCTGGTGCAGCTCATGGAGCCGTTCCCGCTGCGCGCGCTCGGGCTCGATCTTGACGCGTTCGACGTGTTCGCGATCAAGTCGCGGGTGCATTTCCGTCGCGGTTTCGACGACAACGGCTTTGCCAGAACCATCCTGCTGGTGGAGCCGGACCAGCCGTTCCTCGGCACCATCCATCTCGCGGCGCTGCCTTACGAGAACGTCGATCTGAAGCGGTTCTATCCCTACGGCGAGCCGACATTTCCGGAGTAGCGTTCAGTACGCGAGGTGAGAGGCGCGACACGCCCCGCAGACCGCAGGGTGGGCGCCGTGCCCACCATTTGCTCGACAGCGTGGGCTCCGCATGGTGGGCGCGCTTCTGCCGTCGTGTGGCATGCTTCGGTGCATGTGGCCGCTTAGCTAGCCCACCCTACTGCTTCGTGG
>NZ_JAFAVV010000142.1 GCF_019242285.1 Bradyrhizobium sp. | reverse complement strand
GCGGCCATGCTCGGCAGCAGCACCGGGTGCCTCATGCATGTGTTCGGCAGCGCGGTCGGGCTGTCGGCGCTGCTCGCCGCATCGGCGGCGGCCTTCACGGTCGTCAAGTGGATCGGCGCCGCCTATCAAGGCGCTGGCGTTCGTGCTGCTTGGGCTGAACTTCATCTTCAACGGCATGATCTGGCTGTCCGCCGTCGCCGTTTTCACGGCGCGCACGGCGACCCGGGTCCGCCGTTCGGGTCGCGCGATGCGCTGGATCAACCGCGCGCTCGGCGGGATGTTCGTCTTGTTCGGTGTCCGACTCGCCGCGCTTCAGGCGAGGTGAATCTTCCAGATCGCGCTGCCCGCCAGATAGAGCCCGAGCAGGATCATCGCGAGCAGGAACCAGCGGCGGAAGGCTTCCGCGGGCAGCCGTGCGCGCACGGCCTGGCCTGCAAACATGCCGGCGAAGGAGGAGCCGAGCGCGATGGCGCCCGGCAGCGCCGTCGAGGCATTCAACAGGCCCGACGAGGTGAGATCGAAGGCGAGCGCGACGGTCGCCACCGTGAAGAACACCCCGAGCGCCTGCACCAGTTCGTCCTTCTCCATGCCGATCGCCTGCATGAACGGCATCGACGGCACCACCTGCACGCCGGTCGCGATCGAGATCATGCCGGTGACGAGACCGACGACGCCGCCGACCCACTTCTCGTCGCGCCGCGCGACCTGGAGGCTGACCCGGCGGAGCCCGATCGCGGCGTAGATCACCAGGACCGCACCGAGCGCGATCGGCACGTAGCGCGCATAGGGGCCCGTCAGCGCCCCGGCGTTCAGCCAGGCGCCGGCGAGCGTGCCCAGGAGCAAAGGCCACAGCCTGCGCAGAATGTCGCGCAGATACGGACCGACGAAAGTCTGCCAGACGTTGGTGACGATCGCCGGCACGACGACGATGGCGAGCGCGTGGGCCGGCGCCATGATCGCCGCCAGCAATCCCATCGACACCGTCGGCAGCCCGAGCCCGATCACGCCTTTGACGAAGCCGGCGAGCATGAAGATGGCGGCAATGACGAACAGAAAGGGCTCGAACGACATGGCGCCAGATTGACCGATCGGCCCGGGCGGTACAATGTGGAGGTTACGGAGATAGCCTTCGTTCCGACCGAAGGCTGGGAATGGATGCCATGCGTTTCGACCTGGTCGATCTGCAGCTCTTCGTCGCGGTCGCGGACGCCCGCAGCATCACCGGCGGCGCCGACCGCGCGCATCTGGCGCTCGCCTCGGCCAGCGCCCGGATCAAGGGCCTGGAACAGGTTCTGGGCGTCGATCTGTTCAAGCGCGGCCGGCGCGGCGTCGAATTGACCGCGGCGGGAGAGAGCCTGCTCGATCATGCCCGACTGGTCCTGCATCATGTCGAGACCATGCGCGGCGATCTCGCCCGCTTCGCCTCGGGCGTGCGCGCCAGCGTGCAGCTGCTCGCCAACACCTCAGGGCTATCGGAGCATCTGCCCCGGGCGCTCGCCGCCTTCCTGCGCGCCCATCCCGACATCGACGTCGATGTCGAGGAGCGCGAGAGCACCGACATCGCCTCCGCCATCGCGACCGGCGCCGCCGATCTCGGCTTCGCTGCCGAGCACGCCTTGCCGGAGACGATCGAGCGCTTCACCTTCAACGAGGACCGGCTGATGCTGGTGTCGGCGCGCCGCAGCAGCTTCGCCAGCCGCCGCCAGATCGATTTTTCCGATGTGGCCGGTCACGATTTCGTCGGCTTGACCAACGCCACCGCGCTGCAACTTCATATCGGTCGGCATGCCGCGCGGCTGGGCCTGCGCCTGCATTTCCGCGCGCGGTTGCGCGACTTCGACGCGATCTGCCGCATGGTGGCAGCCGATGTCGGGATCGCGGTGGTGCCGGAAGCGGCCGCCCGCCGTTGCGCGCGGTCGGTGCCGATCGCGATGAGCCGGATCCGCGACTCGTGGGCCAACCGCAGGCTCGTGATTTGCGCACGCAGCTTTCAGTCGCTACCGAGGCCCGCGAGGCTGCTGGTCGATCATCTGCGGCAGGCCGCGCCGGGATGAAAGGGGGCGTTCAATGCTCAAGGTCGGGGAAAGGCGCAGCTCGTTCAACGTGCAGAAGGTCATGTGGCTGGTCGGCGAGCTCGACCTGCCGCACGAGCATGTGGAGCTTGGCGGCAAGTTCGGCGGTCTCGGCGATCCGGCCTTCCTTGCGATGGCTCGGAGCAGCGCTCTGCGCTGCTCCGAGCTCTCCGGGTAGGTTCGCAGATCCCGTTACTCAGGACGCGCTACTCGGCGGCCTGCGCGGCGGTCACGGCATTGCCGAATGCGGCAAAGAACTCGCCGGCGAGCTTCTTTGCGGTGGAATCGATCAAGCGGCCGCCGAGCTGGGCGAGCTTGCCGCCGATCTGCGCGTCGACGTCGTAGTGCAGCACCGTGGCGTCGGGGCCGTCGGATTCGAGCTTCACGCGCGCGCCGCCCTTGGCAAAGCCGGCGACGCCGCCGGTGCCTTCGCCATTGATGCGGTAGCTGTTCGGCGGATCGAGATCGGACAGCGTGACCTTGCCGCCGAACGTCGCCTTCACCGGACCGATCCGGATCACCACCGTTGCGGTCATCTCGGTCGGTGAGGCCATCTCCAGCGACTGGCAGCCGGGAATGCACTGCTTGAGGATGGCGGGATCGTTCAGCGCTGCCCAGACCTTCTCCTTCGGCGCCGGAATACGCTGGCTGTCACTCATCTGCATGGCGGTTCTTCAGCTCCCTGGTTCTGCGTGGGGCGCACGTTGGCCGCGCCGGCGCTCCATCGTGATCTCGGCCAGGATCGACATCGCGATCTCCTCCGGCGTGATGGCGCCGAGATCGAGGCCGGCCGGCGCCTTGACGCGGTCGAGCGCCGTGGCATCGGCGCCCTCGGCGACAAGCTTCTCGCGCAGGCTCGCCATCTTGCGGCGGCTGCCGACGAAGGCGTGATAGCCGGCCTTGATGCCGATCGCGGCCTTCAATGCTCGCTCGTCACCCTTGCCCTGCGTCGATACCACGACGAAGCGGCGCGCCTCGTTGAGCTCGAGCGGTCCGAAACCGTCGACGATGACATGGGCGTCCGACTCGGTCGTGAGGTCGGACGCCGGCGCGGCCAGCGTGACGAGATAGCCGAGCTGCCGCGCCTGGCTCGCCAGCGACAGCGCCACCGGGCTCGCGCCGAGAATGACCAGCGAAGGATGCGGCAGCATCGGCTCGACGAAGATGTCCATCGTGCCCTTGCTCGGGCACATGTTGCTGGCGAACTTGACGCCGGCGCGCAGCTCGCCGGGCTTGACGCCGAGCTCGGCGAGCAGGTTCTCCGGCTGCACCGACACCATGCGCGGGACGCCGTCGGCGAGGGCTTCGCGCGCCGCCCTCAAGACCGCGCCGCGCGCGCAGCCGCCGCCGATCCAGCCCGCGAGGATAGTGCCGTCGGGGCGGATGATCGCTTTGGCGCCGGCCTTGGCCGCGGTCACCGACACCGTGCGAACCACCGTCGCCAGCGCGAAGGTCTGCTCGGAGGCCTTCATCTGCGCCACCAGATCCATCACTTCGACATGGGCAGTCATGGGCTTGCTCGTGTGCGCTCCCTCCCCCCTTGCGGGGGAGGGTCGGGGAGGGGGGTACCCCACGGGCGGTGTGCCGGGGGATCCCCACCCCCAGCCCCTTCCCGCAAGGGGGAGGGGAGCGCAGCCGACTCGCGGCGAAAATCAATCGATCCCTTCATCCCCTACAGCCTCGCCAGATACGGTTCGAGCGCGGCCAGGCTCGCGAGCGTGTTGGCCGGCGCGTAGAGATCGACATGGGGCAGCGCGGCCTTGATGCCCTGCGCTTCCGGTGCGTAGCCTTCCCAGGCCATCATCGGGTTGAGCCAGACGATGCGGCGGCAGCGCCGCGCGAGCTGCGCCATTTCCCGTCCGAGCAGCGCGGCGTCGCCGGTCTCGTAGCCGTCGGAGACGATCATCACGCAGGTGCGCGAATGGATCACCCGCGCCGCGTGCCGGCGGTTGAACGTGTGCAGGCTTTCGCCGATCCTGGTGCCGCCATCTGTGCCCTGCGCCAGGATCGAGAGCCGGTCGAGCGCGCGCGCGGCGTCCTTCTCCTTCATGGCGTCGGAGACATGGGCGAGGCGGGTGTGGAACAGGAACGCCTCGGCCTCGCGGAACGCGTCGAGCA
>NZ_JAFAVV010000531.1 GCF_019242285.1 Bradyrhizobium sp. | reverse complement strand
GGCTGAGCCACAGCCGCGGTTGCGGCGACGCCGCGACCCACGATGGGGGAGGCGAGTCTGCCCTAGTCCGGCCGGAATGGCCGATTTGAACTGATTTCGCCGTGACGATCAGGCTCTTTTGCGCTAGGCACCGGTCATGAGCCGCCGCATCAAGAGAACGCTGTCGTCGGGCGACCGCCGTGCGGATGATCGAGGCCCGCGCGATCCGCGCGAGCGCGAACGCGCGCCGGACAAGCGGCCGGCAGTCCCGCGTACCGGCGGCAAGCCGCCGCGCTTCTCCGAGCCGCGGCCGGAGAAACGGGTGCCACGCCCGCCGGAGCCGGTGAAGGCGACAAGCGATCCGCCGCCGCTGCCGACCAAGGTCCAGACCGTCGCCGTGACCGCGGACGAGGACAACATGCGGGTCGATCGCTTCCTCGAAGCGCGGTTTCCGGGCCTGTCGTTCTCCCACATCCAGCGCATCGTCCGCAAAGGCGAGCTGCGCGTCGACGGCAAGCGCGCCGACAGCAAGGACCGTCTCCAGGCCGGGCAGAGCGTGCGGATTCCACCGCTCAGGCTCGATGCGCCGAAAGCGTCGGCCGCGCTTTCGGAAGCCGAGCAGAAGACGCTCGCCGCTCTCAAGGCGATGACGCTCTACGAGGACGACGACGTGCTGGTGCTGAACAAGCCGGCGGGGCTCGCGGTCCAGGGCGGCTCCGGCACTACGCGCCATGTCGACCAGATGCTGGAGGTGATGCGCGATGCCAAGGGACAGAAGCCACGCCTCGTGCATCGGCTCGACAAGGAAACCGCGGGCTGTCTCCTGGTCGCCAAGACCCGCTTCGCCGCGACGCATCTGACCGGCGCCTTCCGCCACCGATCTGCGCGAAAAATCTACTGGGCGCTGGTCGCCGGCGTGCCGAAGCCGAAGCAGGGCCGCATCTCGACCTATCTCGCCAAGGAGGAGAGCGAGGAGGATTCCATCATGCGCATCGCCGCCCATGGCGAGGAGGGCGCGAGCCACGCCGTGACCTATTACGCCGTGGTGGAGACCGCGGGCAGCAAGCTCGCCTGGGTGTCGCTGAAACCCGTCACCGGGCGGACGCATCAATTGCGTGCGCACATGGCCCATATCAGCCACGCCATCATCGGCGATCCCAAATATTTCAACATCGAGAATTGGGAATTGCCGGGCGGCCTGCAGAACCGGCTGCATCTGTTGGCGCGACGGATCGTGATACCGCATCCTCGCGGCGGCGTGATCGACGCCACCGCGCCGCTGCCGCCGCACATGCTGCAATCATGGAATCTGCTCGGCCTCGAGGCTGATCGATTCGACCCGATCGAGCACGCGCCTGAAGAATAATCCGCGTGAAGCGGGTGGGTCTTACGCTATCGCTTGCGATTGACGAACCCCTGCATCAAACGGGTCGGCTCGTCGGTCAGGAACGATTGGCCGAAGGCGCGGATGCTCAGATCGACCGATTCCTTCAGCGGCAGTTCCTCCCATTGCCGCAGCAGCGCCTTCTGGGCGCGCAGCGCCTCCGGCCCGCAGGCGAGCAGGGCCTCGACGACATGCTCGACCGCGCGGTCGAGACCGTCTTCCTCGGCGACCGCGTCGACCAGCCCCCAGCCCAGCGCCGTCGGCGCGTCGATGGTCTCTGCCGTCATGACCAGCCAGCGCGCGCGGCCCCAGCCGATCAGCCGCGGCAGCAGCGCCGCATGGATCACCGAGGGGATGCCGACCCGCACTTCGGGCATGCCGAATCTCGCGTCGTGCGCGGCGATGCGGAAATCGCAGCAGGCCGCCACCTCGAGCCCGCCGCCGAGACACCAGCCGGGCATGCGCGCGATCACGGGCGCGGGAAAGGCGCGCACCGCCTCGCAGAGGTCGCGCAGGCGGGTGATGAAGGCTTCGGCCGAGCGCTGGTCGAGCGTCGCCATCTCCTTGATGTCGGCGCCGCCGATCAGGCTTTTTTCGCTCTCTCCGGCCAGGATCAGCACCCGGATCTCGCGCTCGGTGGCGAGCCGCTCTGCTCCTTCGCGCACGGCGTCGATGACGGTCGAGCCGAGAATATTGAGGGAGCCGGCATTGCAGATCGTCAGGCGGACGACGCCCCGGGGATCGCGGTCGATGCCGCAATGGTCGTTGAGCATGCGCATGGGTGATCTTACCGCAGGTTGGCCTCGAGTCTTCGTGCAAGTTCGGAGCTTGCGTCGCGGCCTTGTCAAGGGTTCGACACGCCATTCCATCATCACTTTGCGACATTCTAAAGTTGAGGCGGCCGGCTTCCCTTCAGCCAAAAATGTCATTATATGACCAAGAACATTTCATGGATCGAGCCATGCGCTATTCAAGGGAACACAAGCAGGAAACCCACGCCCGCATCGTGCGGAAGGCCTCGGTGCGATTGCGGGAGAAGGGGGCCCATGGCGTCGGCGTCGCCGACCTGATGAAGGAGGCGGGGCTCACCCATGGCGGCTTCTACGCGCATTTCCCCTCCCGCGACGCGCTGCTGAACGAGGCCTTCGCCTATGCGGTCGATCGTTCGGGCGAGCACTGGTGCAAGATCTGTGATCAGCTTCCGCCGGAGAAGCGGCTCGCGACCATCATCGACTCGTATCTGACCCCGTTGCACCGGGACAATCCCGGCCATGGCTGCGTGATGGCCTCGCTCGGCGCGGAGATCGCGCGCGAAAGTGCCAAGACCCGCAAGGCCTATGCGGCGAAACTGGAGCAGATGATCGACCGGATCGCCGACCAGATTCCCGATCTGCCGCGCAAGGCCGCGCGCAGGCAGGCAGCGGCGACGCTGGCAACCCTGATGGGGACGATCGTGCTGTCCCGCATCGCCGGGAATAGCGAGTTCTCGGATGAAATCCTTGCCGCCGGACGCGACGCGGCGCTCTCCGGTGCGTCGCAGACACGGGCCGCGGCCAGGAAACCGGCCGCCAAAAAGACGGCGAACTGACGCGATTTCCCGGGTATCGGCCTACGCCGTTGGTCGCATAGGCTGCGATGCGATGGTCCGCGGCATTTTCGCAAAACCGTTGCGCTTGGAAACACTTCCAAAACGTCACAAAGACTGCAAGATGCCGCTCAAACGGAACTTGCCAGGCTTTTGGAGGAACCCATGCGCGCAATCGGGCATTTCATCGGCGGTACGGAAGTCAGGAGCACCTCCGGCCGCACCGCGGACGTTTTCGAGCCGATGACCGGCGAGGTCCAGGCCAAGGTGGCGCTGGCCTCGAGAGCCGAGGTTCGTTCCGCCGTCGAGAACGCCCTGGCCGGGCAACCGGAATGGGCCGCCACCAATCCGCAGCGCCGCGCGCGGGTGATGATGAAGTTCCTCGAACTGGTCCAGCGCGACTACGACAAGCTCGCCGAGCTATTGGCGCGCGAACATGGCAAGACCATTCCCGACGCCAAGGGCGACATCCAACGCGGCCTCGAAGTGGTCGAGTTCGCCTGCGGCATTCCGCATCTGATGAAGGGCGAATATACCGAGGGTGCAGGCCCGGGCATCGACATCTACTCGCTGCGCCAGCCGCTCGGCGTCGTCGCCGGCATCACCCCGTTCAATTTCCCGGCGATGATCCCGATGTGGAAGTTCGCGCCGGCGATCGCCTGCGGCAACGCCTTCATCCTGAAACCGTCGGAGCGCGATCCCGGCGTGCCGATGAAGCTCGCCGAACTGATGATCGAGGCCGGCCTGCCGGCGGGCATCCTCAATGTCGTCAACGGCGACAAGGAGGCGGTCGACGCCATCCTCGACGATCCCGACATCAAGGCCGTCGGCTTCGTCGGCTCCTCGCCGATTGCGCAATACATCTATGAGCGCGCCGCCGCGCACGGCAAGCGCTGCCAGTGTTTTGGCGGCGCCAAGAACCACGCCATCGTGATGCCCGACGCCGACATGGACCAGGCGGTCGACGCCCTGATCGGCGCCGGCTATGGCTCGGCCGGCGAGCGCTGCATGGCGGTCTCGGTCGCCGTCCCCGTCGGCAAGACCACGGCGGACCGGCTGATGGAGAAGCTGATCCCGCGCGTCGAATCCCTGAAGATCGGCACCTCGATCGATCCGTCGGCCGACTACGGCCCGCTGGTGACCCGCGAGGCGGTCGAGCGCGTCAAGAACTATGTCGACGTCGGCCTCAAGGAGGGCGCGACGCTCGCGGTCGACGGCAGAGGCTTCAAGATGCAGGGCTACGAGAACGGCTTCTACATGGGCGGCTGTCTGTTCGACAACGTCACCAAGGACATGCGCATCTACAAGGAGGAGATTTTCGGTCCCGTGCTCTCGGTGGTGCGCGCGCACGACTACAAGGAGGCGCTGGCGCTGCCGTCGGACCATGACTACGGCAACGGCGTTGCGATCTTCACCCGCGACGGCGACGCCGCGCGCGACTTCGCCGCCAAGGTCAATGTCGGCATGGTCGGCATCAACGTGCCGATCCCGGTGCCGATCGCTTACTACACCTTCGGCGGATGGAAGAAGTCGGGCTTTGGCGACCTCAACCAACACGGTCCGGATTCGATACGCTTCTACACCAAGACCAAGACGGTGACCTCGCGCTGGCCCTCTGGCGTCAAGGAAGGCGCAGAGTTTTCGATCCCGACGATGAAATGAAGACTGGGGGACACCCCGGGTTGGTGCTTTCGCGGCGGTCTG
>NZ_JAFAVV010000292.1 GCF_019242285.1 Bradyrhizobium sp. | reverse complement strand
GCGTCAAGCGCTTTCGCGCCCGGTACCGTGAAGCTTTCGGCGGCAATGCCACTGGTGATCCGCTTTATCAGGCGGTCAGCGATGGCCGGCGCCTCGCCGGAATGGAGCACTGGCTGCCGTTTTTCGAAGAGCGGCTGGCGACCCTGTTCGACCATCTCGGCGACGACGACGTGCTTATCCGCGACATCGGCACCGCCGCGGCGGGCGAAGCGCGGGCCGAATCGATCGAGGATTATTATCAGAACCGGCGCAGCGTGCAGGGGGGTGACGCCGGCAGCTATCGGCCCATCGCGCCCGAACTGCTCTATCTGACGCGGGAAGAATGGCATGGGCTGATCGATCAGCGCCGGGTTCATCTCGCCACCCCCCACCGCGAGCCGGAAAGCAAGCTCGTCATCGATTTCGAGGTCGATGGCGCGCGCGATTTCACGCCCGAGCGGGCGCAGAATGCCAATATCTACGAGGCCGTCAGCGATCATGTCGCGGCTCTGCGCGAGCAGGGCCGCAAGGTCGTGCTGGCAAGCTACACCGCGGGTGCGCGCGAGCGCCTGTCCGGGCTGCTCAAGGACCACGGCCTCAAGGGCGCCCAATTCGCCGACGGGTGGCAGGAGGCGCTGGGCCATGGCCTCGCCCAGGTCGTCCTTCCGCTCGACCACGGCTTTACCGCTCCAGACGTCGCCGTACTGACCGAGCAGGATATGCTCGGCGACCGGCTCGTCCGCCGGCGGCGGAGAGCCAAGAGCGCCGATGCCTTTCTTGCCGAGCTCGCCGCACTCACCCCGGGTGATCTCGTCGTCCATGCCGATCACGGGATCGGGCGCTATGATGGCCTGACGTCGATCCCGGTGGGCCAGAGCCCGCATGACTGTGTCGCCTTGAGCTACAGCGGCGGCGACAAGCTCTACGTGCCGGTCGAGAACATCGACGTGCTGTCACGCTACGGCAGCGAAGGTGACGGTGTCGCCCTCGACAAGCTCGGCGGCGTCGCCTGGCAGACGCGCAAGGCGCGGATGAAGGAACGCATCCGCGAAATCGCCGGCGAGTTGATCGCCACCGCCGCCTCGCGGGCGCTCAAGCCGGCACCCGTCGCGCAACCCGACAGCGCCGGCTTCCCGGCGTTCGTCGACCGTTTTCCGTACGACGAAACCGACGATCAGGATCGCGCCATCGACGACACGATCGAGGATCTCGGCGCGGGCCGGCCGATGGACCGGCTGGTGGTCGGCGATGTCGGCTTCGGCAAGACCGAGGTGGCGCTGCGGGCAGCGTTCATCGCCACCATGGCCGGGTTGCAGGTGGCGCTGGTATGCCCGACGACGCTGCTCGCGCGACAGCATCACCGCACCTTTGCGGAACGCTTCGCGGGCTTCCCGATCCGCATCGGCCGGCTGTCGCGCCTCGTCCCTTCCGCCGAGGCCAAGGCCACTCGCGATGGCCTCGCCGATGGCACGATCGACATCGTCGTCGGGACCCACGCAGTCCTCGCCAAGTCGGTGCAGTTCAAACGGCTCGGCCTGGTGATCGTCGACGAGGAGCAGCATTTCGGCGTCACCCACAAGGAGCGGTTGAAGGCGCTCAAGACCGAGGTTCATCAGCTCACGCTGACCGCGACCCCGATCCCCCGGACGCTTCAGATGGCGATGTCGGGCTTGCGCGATCTCTCGGTGATCCAGACGCCGCCGGTCGATCGCCTGGCGGTTCGCACCTATGTCATGCCGTGGGATCCGGTGGTGGTGAGGGAGGCGCTGCTGCGCGAGCATTACCGCGGCGGACAGAGCTTCTTCGTCACGCCCCGCATCGCCGATCTGCCGGACATCGAAACCTTTCTGCGCAAGGAGGTGCCCGAAGTTCGCTATGTCGTCGCGCATGGCCAGATGCCGGCGAGCGAGGTCGATGAACGAATGTCGGCCTTTTACGACAAGAAGCACGACGTGCTGGTCTCGACCACCATCGTCGAGAGCGGGCTCGACATTCCGAGCGCGAACACCCTCATCGTGCATCGCGCAGACAGTCTCGGCCTGGCCCAGCTCTATCAGCTGCGGGGACGCGTCGGCCGGTCAAAGACGCGCGCCTATGCCTATCTCACCACGCCGGCCAATCGCCGCATCACCGAGAGCGCCGAAAAGCGGCTGCACGTGCTGTCGAACCTCGATTCGCTCGGCGCGGGCTTCCAGCTCGCCAGCCATGACCTCGACATTCGCGGCGCCGGCAATCTGCTTGGCGACGAACAGTCCGGCCATATCAAGGAGGTCGGCTTCGAACTCTACCAGTCCATGCTCGAGCATGCGATCGCCGAGGCTCGCGCCGGTGGCCTCACCGAAGAGCGCGCCAATCGCGAATTCTCGCCGCAGATTACCCTGGATGTGCCGATCCTCGTGCCCGAGGATTACGTTCCCGACCTCGACCTGCGCATGGCGCTCTATCGCCGGATCAACCAGCTCGAGGACCAGGGGTCGATCGAGGCCTTCGCCGCCGAGCTGATCGATCGCTTCGGTCCGCTTCCCGAGGCAACGTCGAATCTCATCAGGCTGATCGCCATCAAGCTGAATTGCCGGACCGCCCATGTCGCGAAGATGGACGTCGGCCCGAAAGGCGCGCTGGTTGCCTTCCGTGACGACAGCTTCCCCGAC
>NZ_JAFAVV010000253.1 GCF_019242285.1 Bradyrhizobium sp. | reverse complement strand
GGAGGGCCGGGTATTCTCGGCTGAACCTGTGGTTCCTACCCCGTGCTTATTTGCTGCACGGGGGCCATGGGTATCAGTCGATACCCGGCCTTCCCTGCGCCCTCTGTTCTCGAGAGGGTCTCAATGAGGCAGATAACTCGGGCATTCCATGCCGCGAGAACGCAAGCGCATGCTCTGCTGGGCGGGCTGCTGAACTTTTCAAGGCGCATTGGCTGGTGCTGCCGGGGAGGATTGAACTCACGACCTCCCCCTTACCAAGGGGGTGCTCTACCACTGAGCTACGGCAGCGTGCCCGGGACGAAAGCAGAATCGGCCAAGCGGATCCTTCAGGCGGCCGGTTCTTGCCACAAGGGGCCGCCCTGCGCAAGCAGGCAGGACCTCCGCGCCCCCCAATCGATGCCCGTTCGACAGCCAACGGGGCGTATCCGCCGTGCATTTCCGAAATGCCGCGACGATCCGCTGATTGCCGGGAGCGCCGGGCCGTACGATATGTCGCCTAGAGGTTGCCCCCGTCAAAATCGGGTAGCGCAGCGAAAAGTGAGGCCAGCATGACGGCGGACGAGGACGACGACGACCGGGGTTCCGCGGCGGCGTCGCGGCGGGGCCGGCTCAAGCTCAAGTTGCGGGAAAATCTCAAGCGGCGGAAGGTGCAGGCGCGCGAACGCGGCAAAGTGGGGGACGCGCCATCGATCGACCACGAAACCTCCCCAGGTGGGGAGGTTGGCAAGGCCCGCGGCTAGCGGAATAAGGCTTCCTCCGAGGTGTATGCGGTGAGTGCGAGGGGACTGAGATGGCGGATCATGATGACGCGAATGGCAATGCGGATAATGGCGGGGCGCCCGGACGGGTGTTCCAGCGTCGCGAGCAGACCTTTCCGGAGCTGACGCCGTCCGAGATCGCGCGCATGCGCCAGTTCGGCGAGCTCAGGTCCTACAGGCATGGCGAGATGCTGTTCGAGACCGGCAAGCCCGGGCCCGGCATGTTCGTGGTGCTCTCGGGCCATGTCGCCCTCACCGAGCGCGACGGGCTCGGCCATGTCACGCCGATCATCGAGCAGGGCCCGGGCCAGTTCCTGGCCGAGATCGGTCAGCTCTCGGGGCGCAACGCGCTGGTCGACGGCCAGGCCGAGGGCGACGTCGAGACGCTGCTGATCCCGCCGGAGCGGCTGCGCGCGCTGCTGGTGGCCGAGGCCGATCTCGGCGAGCGGATCATGCGGGCGCTGATCCTGCGGCGGGTCAACCTGATCCAGGACGGCGCCGGCGGCCCGGTCCTGATCGGGCCGGCGAATTCCACCGAAATGATCCGGCTCCAGGGCTTTCTCGTCCGCAACGGCTTTCCGCATCATGTGCTCGATCCCGAGCGCGACCATGACGCGGCCGAGCTGATCGCGCGCTACACGCCCTCGCCGGACGACTGGCCGCTGGTGGTGGCGAGCGACGGTTCGGTGCTGCGCAACCCGACCGAGACCGAGCTCGCGCGCGCGATCGGCATGATCGGCGGCAGCCGCGGCCGCAAGATCTACGACGTCGCGATCGTCGGTTGCGGGCCGGCGGGGCTCGCCACCGCCGTGTATGCCGCCTCCGAGGGCCTCTCCGTCGCGCTGCTGGATTCGCGCAGCTTTGGCGGCCAGGCTGGCGCCAGCGCGCGAATCGAGAACTACTTTGGCTTCCCGACCGGCATCTCCGGTCACGCGCTGACCGCGCGCGCCTTCAACCAGGCGCAGAAGTTCGGCGCCGAGGTCATGATCCCTGTCAGCGCGACCACGCTCGACTGCGAGCGCCGCGACGGCAATTTCCTGCTCGAGCTCGACAGCGGCGACCATCTGCGTTCGCGCGCGGTCGTGGTGGCGAGCGGCGCGCGCTACCGCCGGCCGGAGATCGAGAACCTCGCTCATTTCGAAGGCCGCGGCGTCTGGTACTGGGCCTCGCCGATCGAGGCGCGGCTCTGCGCGGCGCAGGAGGTGGCGCTGGTCGGCGGCGGCAATTCCGCCGGCCAGGCCGCCGTGTTCCTCTCAGCCCATGCGCGGAAAGTGCTGATGATCATCCGCGGCGGCGGCCTCGGTGCCAGCATGTCGCGCTATCTGATCGAGCGCATCGAGGCGACGCCGAACATCGAGTTGATGTTCAACGCCGAGGTGGTCGCCCTCGAGGGCGACCATGACGCCACGCTCGAGCGCATCCGCTGGCGCAGCCGCCTGTCCCCGGAGGAGATCGTCACCGAGATCCGCAACCTGTTCCTGTTCGTCGGCGCCGATCCCGCCACCGGCTGGCTCGAGGGCTGCGGCGTCACCCGCGACCGGGGCGGCTTCGTGGTCACCGGCGCGCAGTCCGAGCAGAACCAGGGCCGTCCGGTGCCGACGCTGGAAACCTCGGTGCCCGGGGTGTTCGCGGTCGGCGACGTGCGCTCCGGCTCGGTCAAGCGCGTCGGCGGCGCGATCGGCGAGGGCGCGCAGGTGGTGGCGGCGCTGCACAGCTTTCTCGGCGACGCCGCGCGGCCGTCGCTTTGATGCACGGGCCTTCGCCATGTGACCAACGTGCGAAACTTTTTCAAAATGCACGTTCCCACGTCGTCCGCTGGCACCTGATTGCCGCTTGTCACGCGGCTGCGAATGGCAAACCGGCCGGGAACGACGTACGATCGGCGCTCTGCAGCCGAGCAACGAGGGGGAATTCATCATGACGCTAGGGTTGAGCTTGGGAGCGTTCACGCTCCTTCATGTCGCCATCAGTCTGATCGCGATCGTCGCCGGCGTGATCGTGATGTTCGCGATGTTCCGCGGCGACCGGATGCCGGGTCTGACCGCGATCTTCCTGCTGTTCACCATCCTGACCAGCGTTACCGGCTTCATGTTCCCGTTCACGGAGCTGCTGCCGTCGCACGTCCTCGGCATCATCTCGCTGGTGCTGCTCGCGATCGCCTGCGTCGCGCTCTATGGCCTGAAGATGGCCGGCATCTGGCGCAGCATCTACGTCGTGACGGCGCTGACCTCACTGTATCTCAACGTGTTCGTGCTGGTGGTCCAGACCTTCCTCAAGATCAACACGCTGCATGAGCTGGCGCCGGGCAATCCGCCGAGTGGCCTGTCGTTCGCGGCGGTGCAGGGCATCGTGCTGTTGTTCTTCCTGGTGATGATCGTGTTCGACCTGCGCCGCTACAGGCCGGGCCAGGCCGCGGCCTGACGGCGCGAGATCGGGGCAGGGGACGGTTCGAGGACAGAAAGGTTGGCTCCATGCCCATGATCAAGACCAGGGACGGCACCGAGATCTTCTACAAGGATTGGGGAAGCGGTCAGCCCATCGTGTTCAGCCATGGCTGGCCGCTCTCGGCCGACGACTGGGACACGCAGATGCTGTTCTTTCTCCAGCACGGCTATCGCGTCATCGCCCACGACCGGCGCGGCCACGGCCGCTCCAGCCAGACCTCCGACGGTCACGACATGGATCACTATGCCGATGATCTGGCGGCGGTGACCGCGCATCTCGACCTGAAGCAGGCGATCCATGTCGGCCACTCCACCGGAGGCGGCGAGGTGGTGCATTACATCGCGCGGCATGGCGAGAGCCGGGTCGCGAAGGCCGCGATTCTCAGCGCGGTGCCGCCGCTGATGGTGCAGACGGCGGCCAATCCGGGCGGGTTGCCGAAGGACATTTTCGACGGGTTGCAGGCGCAGCTTGCCGCCAACCGCTCGCAATTCTATCGCGATCTCGCGGCCGGTCCATTCTACGGCTACAACCGGCCGGGCGCCAAATCCTCGGAAGCGGTGATCGAGAACTGGTGGCGGCAGGGCATGATGGGCGGCGCGAAGGCGCATTATGACGGCATCGTCGCGTTCTCGCAGACCGATTTCACCGAGGACCTGAAGAAGATCACCGTGCCGGTGCTGGTGATGCATGGTGACGACGATCAGATCGTGCCCTATGCGGATTCGGGCCCGCTGTCGGCGAAACTTTTGAGGAACGGCACGCTGAAGACCTACAAGGGTTTTCCGCACGGCATGCCGACGACCGAAGCGGCCACGATCAACGCCGACCTGCTCGCCTTCTTCAAGGGTTGAAAGCTGTGTCACGGCGCGGGGCGTGTTTGGCGGACCTGCCCAGCCCGTCGGTTCCTGAAGCTCTTCATGGTCGCGCCAGCGCCGTTTCGGCGGTAGACTGGCGGTCCCCTGGAGAGAGTTCCGTGTCACCCCCGCTCAAGCTGATGGCGCTCGATGCCGACGATCTCGCGGTGATCTCCACCCATGTGCAGGACGCCCGCGTGCAGGTCGTCGACATCATCTGGCGCCAGGCCGAGAAACGCCTGGTGATCGGCATGAACCGGCTGGACTGGGAGCAGACGCTGGCCGGCGAGACCGAGCCGCGCCGGCTGGTCGCAGCACTGCGCTTCGACCGCGTGCTGGCCTGCAAGTCGCGCAACATCGATCTCGGCGATCAGGACAGCCTGCTCGACCTGGTCGGCATCGAGTTCCACGAAAGCGAGGCGCCCGGCGGCAGCGCGCTGCTCCACTTCGCGCAGGGCGGCGCGCTCCGCCTCGACGTCGAATGCCTGGAATGCGAGCTGACCGATCTCGGCCCCGAGGACATCGCCCCCGACCAGGGCGCGGGGATCGCATAGCCGTCGTCAATCCCGGGCGATGCGGCCGTACGAAATCACGGGTTTTTTATCTCCGCATCGCCGCCGTCGGGCTTCAACGATGCCGCCCGCACCCCATGTGCTATATTGAATGACGATCGTAATATAAAATGAGATCGTCCCAACACCGAATGGAGCGTGCCATGGGTGAGGTCGTCCGATTTGTCCCGAAGGCCGAGCTGGAGCGGCTCCGGCTCATCCGGGAAGCGCGCGCGATCTACGACAGCGTTTTTCCGCCGGCTGTCGCGACCGGGCAGTCGATCGCTCGTCCGGTCGGCAAGGTCAATCTCCGTCGCGGAGACGATGACCGGTCGTGACCGGGATCATCGCGAACGGAAACGGACGGGTGAATTTGCGCAGCAAACCAGAGGGAATCACGATGTCGATCCGAACCACGTTTTTCGCTGCAGCATTAGCGCTGGCCTTCCTTGGAGCGGCGCATGCCGAGGATGTGCGCGCGATCGAGGCCAAGAGCATCCATCTCGGCGAGATATCCGGCATCGCCTACTCCACCGTCGAGCGCGATGGGTTGCATGTCGTCACGACCCTTGCGCAGGGCGAGGCGGGAACGCCGATCCGCATCGTGTCGGTGCTTGCACCCGGCCAGAGCGTGATGCTTTCGACAGCAGGCGTCGCCGGCGCCATCGAGATCAGCCGGAAGGGCGACAAGCTTTACGTCCGCAGGGCCGGCGTCGTCTCGAACTAGCGCCAGCTCATGGAGGTCTGCACGGCGGGCATATCGGACCAGGTCTGCTCACACCCGAGTCGCTTCGCATTTTGACCAGCGGCTGCTATATCATCCGACGGACCCCGAAGCTGCTCGTTCATGAAGCGATCGCAAACTCAACACACCGCATTGCGCTGCCTTGCCGCGGCAGCGTTTGCAATGTCCCTGACCATCGGCTGGGCGTCGGAGCTGCGCGCCGAATCCGGAACGCCGGCTGCGGGAACTCTTTCACCCGCGGCCCTGACGCGGCTTGACGACACCATTCGCGACGAGATCGCGGCCAGCAAGATCCCCGGCGGCGTCCTGCTGATCCAGCAGCACGGCAAGCCGGTCCATTTCGAATGCTTCGGTGTGCGCGACCCCGATACCGGGCTGCCGATGACGCTGGACACGATCTTCCAGATCTATTCGATGTCGAAGGCCATTACGTCGGTTGCTGCGATGATGCTGGTCGACGAAGGCAGGCTGGCTCTCGACGATTCCGTGTCGAAATACATTGAGGCCTTTGCCAAAGCAAAGGTCGGTGTCGAGACTTCCGATGAGGCAGGAAAATATCCGCTCAAGCTCGAGCCGTTGAAGCGTCCGATTACCATCAAGGATCTGTTGCGGCACACCTCGGGTATCACCTACGGCTTCTTCGGCGAGACCCAGGTGCAGAAACTCTATGCGAATCCTCTGTTGTATGCAGGAGATTTCGATAACGCCGACTTCGCCGACCGCATCGCGGTGCTGCCGCTGGCCGATCAGCCCGCGACGCGCTGGAACTACAGCCATTCAACCGACGTGCTCGGCCGTGTCGTCGAGGTGGTCTCCGGACAGACGCTGTACCAATTCGAAAAGCAGAGATTGTTCGATCCGCTCGGCATGTCCGACACTGCGTATTATGTCGCGGACAAAGCGAAGTGGCCGCTGATCGCGAGGGGATTTCCCGTCGATCGCTTTCGAGTCGCCGGAATCCGCGATCCTACGTTGCCGCGACGCTGGGAGTCCGGCGGAGCGGGTCTGGTCTCGACGGCAGCGGACTACGCCCGTTTCCTGCAGATGATGCTGAATGGCGGTGAACTGGACGGCAAACGATACCTCAAGCGCGAGACGGTCGCGCTGATGACGTCGGATCAGATTGGTCCGGAGACCGGGATCATTCATGATCCCTTCTATTTTCCGGGCCCGACCAGCGGCTTCGGTCTTGGCTTTGCCGTGCGCACATCGCCACCTCCGGATACGAACTGGCCACTCGGTGAATACCGCTGGGACGGCGCCGGCGGCAGTTTCTATTTCGTCGACCCTGCGGACGGGATGATCGGAGTCTTCATGGTGATGTCACCCACACAGGGTGGACGAATCCAACTGAACTTGAAAACGATGATCTACGAGGCAATGGGAAGAGGCCAGCGCAAGGATTGAGGGAGCTCATCGAGGCTCCAGCAATGAGAACGGCGACCGGAGCCGACCATGGGAACCGAAAGCTACCGAGGTGCTGCGGCCCGCACCGAGGTCTCGGCCGAGCGCGCGGGTCGCCGGGCGGGAGAAACGGGGAACGCGGATGGAGCTCTCCTACTCGCAGAACATGGAGGATTATCATCTGTCACTTGCCTTCGCGGGGCAGGCGACGGGAACGTATATCGATGTCGGCGCGGGGCATCCGATTGCCGACAACGTGTCGTTCTGGTTCTATGAGCGCGGCTGGCACGGCATCGTCGTCGAGCCGCAGCCCGAGCTTGCGGCGCTGTACCGGCGGCTACGTCCGCGTGATGTCGTCGTTCGTGGCCTGCTCGGACGACAGGGCGGCGAGATCGACTTTCACGTGGTCGACCGTCTGCACGGCCTCTCGACGACGGTGGAAGATGTCGCACATAGAGCGCGGGCGTTCGGCATCACGCACCAGACCGTTCGCATGCCTGTGGCCACGCTGGCGAAGTTGTGCGAAGAACATGAATTGGAGACGATCGACTTCCTGAAGGTCGACGTCGAAGGCGCCGAAGCCGATGTTCTGTTGGGCGGCGATTGGAGGCGTTTTCGACCCAAGGTGATCGTCGCCGAAGCGGTCACGCCGATGACATCGGAGCCGTCTTGGCAGGACTGGGAGCCGTACCTGATCGCTCAGGACTACCGCTTCGTCCTGTTCGATACTCTCAACCGGTTCTACGTCGCGCAGGAGCATCCCGAAATCATCGAACGCCTCCCGCCCGAGCGAGCCCCGTGGCAAGCGGTTCGTCACATGTACGAGATCGGCCGTGCTCCCGAAAACGAGCAACATCCCGATCATGCGCTGGCGCGGGATCTGGCGCGCGGATTCTGGGCGAGCCTGCCTCATCTCGATGCGGGCCTCATCACTTCGATTTTGGCCCGCGCTCGCCGAAGGGCGGGACAGGACGACCTGGCCGCACTTGCGTCCATGGTCGAGAGCGAACCGTTCCGGGCCGCGCTCGGACGTATCGCTTGCGGTTACGACGGCGGACAGGTCGTCGATGACTGAGGTCTCGCACGTCGAGAGGCTGCCATCAGGGGAGCAATGACGACGGCCTGTGCGCCAATGCTAAATTCACCTGCAGATTCAAGCTGATTTGGGTTGCCCAGTCCGCGCCGCCAAAATATTATACTTCCGTTCTTCAGAAATTTGGTCTGTTCCTCCAGCCGCTCAGGAGGGAGAAGGTCGCGGCGGGAACGGTCATTCCGGCGCGATGGGCCAGCGGCGAATTGTGGTACGCAATTGCGTAGCTAGAATCTCGAGATTTCCGGGTCGCATCTGCGTGCGCCCGGAATGACCCGCGGGGTTGACGGCGCCAGACCGCCGCGCCATTGCAATACGCCGCCGCCCGAATCCGACTCCAGAAAGCCATTGGAATGCCCGTTCGCCTCGATCGCCGCAGCGCCGATTTCGACCGTCGCTTCGCGGCGTTCCTCACCGCCAAGCGCGAGGTTTCGGCCGATGTCGAGGCGGCGGCGCGGGCGATCGTGGATGACGTCGCCGCGCGCGGCGACGCGGCACTGCTGGCGGCGACGCGGAAGTTCGACCGGCTCGCGCTCGACGCCGGCGGCCTGCGCGTCACTTCCGCAGAGATCGACGCCGCCGTCGCAGCTTGCGACGCCGCAACGCTGGCGGCGCTGACCTTCGCCCGCGACCGCATCGAGACCTTTCACTTGAAGCAGTTGCCGGCGGACCAGCGCTTCACCGATCCACTCGGCGTCGAGCTCGGCTGGCGCTGGAGCGCGATCGAGGCGGTCGGGCTCTACGTGCCCGGCGGCACCGCGGCCTATCCATCCTCGGTGCTGATGAACGCGATCCCCGCCAAGGTCGCCGGCGTGACGCGGCTGGTGATGGTGGTGCCGGCCCCCGACGGCAGGTTGAACCCGCTGGTGCTGGCGGCGGCACGGCTCGGCGGCGTTTCCGAAATCTACCGGGTCGGCGGCGCGCAGGCGGTGGCCGCACTCGCCTACGGCACCGCGACCATCGCGCCGGTGGCGAAAATCGTCGGGCCCGGCAACGCCTATGTCGCGGCCGCCAAGCGGCTGGTGTTCGGCAAGGTCGGCATCGACATGATCGCCGGTCCTTCCGAGGTGCTTGTCATCGCCGACGAGACCGGCAATGCGGGCTGGATCGCCGCCGATCTGCTGGCGCAGGCTGAGCACGACGAGAGCGCGCAGGCGATCCTGGTCACTGATTCGGCGCGGCTCGCCGACGAGGTCGCGGCCGCGGTGCAGGCGCAGCTCGCGACGCTGCCGCGGGCCACGATCGCCGGCCGCTCCTGGGAGGATTTTGGCGCCATCATCCTGGTCGAGGCGCTCGCCGATGCCGTGCCGCTCGCGGACGCGATCGCGGCCGAGCATCTGGAGATCATGACCGCCGACCCGGAGAGTTTTGCCGCGCGCATCCGCAACGCCGGCGCGATCTTCTTGGGCGCGCATACGCCGGAGGCGATCGGCGACTATGTCGGCGGCTCCAACCACGTACTGCCGACGGCGCGCTCGGCGCGGTTCTCCTCGGGGCTTTCCGTGCTCGACTTCATGAAGCGCACGTCGCTGCTCAAATGCGGACCGGACCAACTGGCGGCGCTCGGGCCGGCGGCGATCTCGCT
>NZ_JAFAVV010000212.1 GCF_019242285.1 Bradyrhizobium sp. | reverse complement strand
CCTCGCTCTGCATCCGTCGCGATCCACGTCAACGGGAAGTCGTGTTGCGTGCCCGCTGCTGCACCGCACTGGCCGACGCGCGAACACCGAGAGTCTGACAGCCGTTGGATGAAAATTGGGCGGTCGGACTGCGCCAGGTCCTTTGCTTGCTCGTCATGAGGCGGCGTACTTTGATGCGCGTGCGTTCAGAGGCGTCTGGAGGCAGGTGGCGCGATAATGGTCCGACCGGCCTTTCGGGCGTTGACCGGGCCGCGATGAAATCACAGCGGACCACCGAATCAGCGAACAGCGCAAGGTCGCGCCGCGGAATCAAGCGGCTATCGAGCTCAATATCAGGACGAGCCTTCCGTGCGGCGGCGGCGAAGTGGCGGTATGGCCTCGCGTGCAAATTGCGGCCGACACAGACAAGAAGCGGCCTTCGCCGCGGTGTCACGTTGCGATCGGCGACTTGCTCAATAACCCATGACCTTGCTGACCTGGTTGTGGCCAACAGGCGTCGCCGCCGGGCTAGTCTGGAATTTGAATATATCATATATTGCTCGGCAACGCGAGAGCTGCCGCGACGCGACTGAGGTGCCATGACGACATTCGACCCTGCATCAGGTGCGCATCCGCCCGATTTCAACGCGACGGCCGGGCTGGCCGGCCTGGATGCCACCGTCGATCTATGGCGCGACGCCTGGGGCATTCCACACATCCGCGGCTCTTCGCGCGACGACGCCTTCGCGGGCCTCGGCTTCGCCCATGCGCAGGACCGGCTGTGGCAGATGGAGGCGCTGCTCCAGCGCGGCACCGGCCGCTTTGCGGAGTCGGTCGGCAGAAGCGCGCTCGCCGGCGATATCCTGGCGCGCCAGGTCGACACGGCCGGTGCCTCACGCCGCGACTTCGCGCTGCTGAATGCCGAAACCAAAGCGATGCTGGAAGCCTATGCGCGCGGCGTCAACGCGTTCATCGCGCTCGGCAAACATCCGGTCGAGTACGAGATCCTCGGAACGACGCCCGCCGCCTGGGAGCCCTGGCATTCGATCGCGGTGATGCGCCAGATCGGCTTCCTGATGGGCTCGGTGTGGTGGAAGCTGTGGCGTGCGGCGGCGCTTCCGATCGTCGGCGCCGAGCAGATCGCGAAGCTGCGTTTCGACGATGGCGGCGATGATCTGCTGTGCCATCCGCCGCAGGCCATGGGCGGCCGCCATCTGGCCGATCTTGCCGAGCTCAAGCCAGGGCTCGAGGCTTTGCTCGCCGCGGGCCATGATTTGGCCGGGGCCGAGCTTTCCGGCGGCAGCAACAACTGGGTGCTCGGCCCGCAGCGTACGGCCACCGGCCGGCCGCTGCTCGCCGGCGACCCGCATCGCCGGCTGGAGATGCCGTCGATGTACGCGCAGGCCCATATCGCCTGCGACGAGTTCGACGCCATCGGGCTGACCGTGCCCGGCGCTCCGGGCTTCCCGAATTTTGGCCATAACGGCAAGGTCGCGTGGTGCGTGACCCACGCCTTCGTCGATCTGCACGACCTCTACATCGAGCGCTTCGATGATGCGGTCGAGAACACGCGCTTCAGGGACGGCTGGAAGCCGGTCACGCGACGTGCCGAGGTCATTGCCGTCAAGGGCGAGCCCAGCGTCGCCATCGACGTCATCGAGACCCATCACGGGCCGGTCATCGCGGGCGATCCGGCGAAAGGCACCGCGCTGGCGCTGCGATCGGCGCAGTTCGCGCTGCCCGACACCTCGTTCGACTGCACGCTGCCGGTGCTGCGGTCCTCGCGTGTCGAGGAATTATACGAGGCCGGCCGGGAATGGGGCCTGATGGATCACAACCTGGTGGCCGCAGATATTTCGGGGCGCATCGGCAACCGCGTCCGCGCCAAGCTGCCGGCGCGGCCGCGCACCAATGGCTGGCTGCCGGTGCCGGGCTGGACCGGCGAGCACGAATGGGACGGTTTCGTGCCGTTCGAGGACATGCCGTGCCTGATCGACCCCGACGCGCAGGCCATTGTCACCGCCAACAACCGGGTGGTGCCGAACGGCGCGCATTATTTCTCGACCGACAGCATGCCGCCGCATCGCACGCGGCGGATCTGGCAGCGGCTCGCGAAGCTCTCGAAAGCGACCGTCGAAGACATGGCGGCGATCCACCGCGACACCGTCAGCATCATCGCGCTGGAGTTTCGCGAGCATGTCCGCGATCTCGCGGTCGAGGGCGCGGCGGCGGTGCTGCGCGACCGCATCCTGGCGTGGGACGGCGACATGGCCGCGGAGTCCACGGCTGCGGTCGGCTATGTCGCGCTGCGCACGGCCTTGACGCGGCTGGTGGCGGAGCGGAGCGGCGTGAAGGCCGTCGCCGACAGTCCCTATGCGAAAGTGGCGCCCGGCATCTTCGGCGAAACCCAGATCTGGTGGACCGTCCCGCAATTGCTGCGCGCCAACGACACCGGCCTGCTCAAGGGCGCAAGCTGGAGCGAGCTGCTCACGCAGGCGCTCGTTGACGCCGCGGCGGATGGCCCGTCCGGAAAGTGGGCCGAGGTGCATCGGCCCACTTTGCGTCATCTGTTGTCTGCCGCCTATCCGGAGCACGCGAAGCTGCTCGACAAGCCCTGTGCAGAGGTCGGTGGCGACAATGATACGGTATTCATGAGCGGCTACATTGCGCGCCTCGGCCCGCGCGCGGTCTTATCGGCCCTGTCGCGCTACGTGTTCGATGTCGGAGCCTGGGACAATTGTCGCTGGGTCGTGTTCCATGGTGCATCCGGAGATCCCGGCAGTCCGCATTACGACGACCAGAATGCACTCTGGGCCAAAGGCGAGATGGTGCCGATGCTGTATGATTGGGACCGGATCGCCAACGAGGCCAGTGCGCATCAGCAATTGCGGTCAGTGGCATCGAACTAAAGTCCGTGCAGTGCTTGTCGCCGGCACGGCACAAACAGAGGTGCAATGCTCAAGGGTCTGAAAATCTCAAGCCGGGACAATCTGACGTCCCGGGTCTACGACCAGCTCCGGATCGGGCTGATGTCCGGCAGCTTCTGGCCCGGTCAGCGGCTGCGCGTTCGCGAGGTGGCGATGGCGATGGGCGTCAGCGACACGCCGGTGCGCGAGGCGATGATGCAGCTCGTGCGCGAAGGCGGGCTGGAGATGCGATCCGGCCAGACCATCAATGTCGTCAAGCTGTCGCGTGCGCGCTATCTCGAATTGCGCGAGATCCGCTTCCAGCTGGAAGGCATGGCGACCGAGAAGGCCGCGCCGCTGGCGACGCCCGAGATGATTGCCGAGCTGGAATTGCGCCATGCCGAACTGATCGAGGCCGAGCAGACCGGTGATTATGAGGCGGCGACGCTGACCAACTACCAGTTTCATTTCCTGGTCTATCGCACCTCGGGAATCCAGGACCTGGTCTCGATCCTCGAGAGCATCTGGCTGCGCCACGGGCCGATGCTGCGGCTGCTCTATCCGCACGCGCCGCCGACCTATCCGGCCCGGCACCAGCATCTCAACGTGATGGACGCGCTGCGCAGCAAGGACCCTTCGCTCGCCCGCCACGCGATCGTCGCCGACATCATCGAGGGCGGCAAGGCGATGATCGACCTGCTGGAGCAGATCGAGGACGGCCGCGCGGCGATCGTCGAGGACGAGCACGGCGTGGTGCAGTTGCAGTTCGGCGCCGAGCTGCGCAAGACCAGCGCAGCCTGAGCAACATTTCGCCCGAGCCTGCCTCCGTCGGCCGCGCTCGCCGCCTTGCCAGTCGGGATATATCATATATTCTGATCGGCCAGTTGGAGGATGGACGGGATGGCGAACGAGCTTGGGCCGATCGATCAGAGCCTGCGCACACGCGCCGCCCGCGTCGTGCCCGGCGGCATGTGGGGCCATATGCGGACCGGCAACCTGCCGGAAGGCTATCCGCAGTTCTTCGCGCGCGGCGAGGGCGCCCATCTCTGGGACGTCGACGGCCGCAGGTATCTGGACTTCATGTGCAGCTGGGGGCCGATCGTGCTGGGGCACCGCCATCCCACGGTCGAGGCGGCCGTGCGCAGGCAGATGGAGCAGGGCGACTGCCTCAACGGTCCCTCCGAGCGCATGGTGGAGCTTGCCGAGCGACTGGTCGGCCTCGTCACCCATGCCGACTGGGCGCTGTTCTCCAAGAACGGCACCGATGCGACCACCACCTGCGTGATCCTGGCGCGCGGCGCCTCCGGCCGGCGCAAGGTGCTGCTGGCGAAAGGCGCCTATCACGGCGCGGTGCCGTGGTGCACGCCGCATCCGTTCGGCGTGATGTCGGAGGATCGGGCGCACGTTCTCCATTTCGACTACAACGATGTCGCCGGCCTGGAGGCGGCGGTCGATCGCGCCGGCGACGATCTTGCCGCGATCATGGTCTCGGCGTTCCGGCATGATTATGGCCTCGACCAGGAGCTGCCGGATCCTGCGTTCGCGGCGCGCGCCCGCGCGCTGGCCGACGCCACCGGCGCGGCACTGATCCTGGACGACGTGCGCGCGGGTTTCCGGCTGTCGCTGCACGGCAGCTGGAACGATCTCGGCGTGCAGCCGGACTTGAGCGTCTGGAGCAAGGCGATCGCTAACGGCTACGCGCTGGCGGCGGTGCTCGGCAACGACCGTTTTCGCGAAGCTGCGTCGAAACTGTTCGTCACCGGCTCGTTCTGGTGCGGCGCGACCGCAATGGCGGCGGCGCTGGCGACGCTGAACGTCCTGGAGGCCGAAAACGGCCCGGAGCACATGCGCCGAATGGGGCAGCGCCTGCGCGACGGCATCGCCGCGCAGGCGCGCCGCTACAATCTCGGCGTCAGGCAGAGCGGTCCGCCGCAGATGCCGACCATCCTGTTCGAGGATGATGCCGACGGCACGAGAGGCGCGCGCTTCGTCCAGGAGGCGCTGCGGCGCGGCCTCTATCTGCATCCAAAGCACAACATGTTTCTCTCGCTCGCTCACTCCGAAGCGGACATCGATGCCGCGCTGGCGGTGACGGACGAGGCTTTCAGCGTCGTTGCGAGGTTTTGAATTTTTCAGGAGCTGGCCGATGAGATCGTTTGTTGGACGTAAGACAGTCGCAGCGGCGCTGGCTCTGGTCGTCGCCGTCTCATTCGCGGGAGCCGCCGCCGCGCAGGGAGAACAGCCCAGGAAGGGCGGCACACTGGTTTTCGCCAGTGTCTCCGGGCCCGGCACACTCGATCCCTACATGGCCTCCAGTGCCGTCGAGCTCGAGGTCATCAACAACATCTTCGAAGGCCTGGTGACGCTCGATGCCAACAACGCCACGCGTCCGATGCTGGCGTCGAATGCGACCGCCTCGGAGGATTTCAAGACCTACACGATTGCGCTGCGCAAGGGTGTCAAATTCCACAACGGGCAGGAGATGACCGCGGCTGATGTCGTGGCCTCGATCGAGCGCTATCGGAGGATCAGCCCTGCCGCGAAGAACCTGGAAGCGATCGATCACGTCGACACGCCCGATCCCTACACCGTGGTGCTCGCGCTCAAGGAGCCGAACGTCGTCCTGCTCGACATCCTGAAGTCGCCGATCTACCCCTTGATGATCCTGCCGGCCTCGCAGAAGGACAAGCCGCCGCGTGAGGTCGAGGCGATCGGCACCGGTCCCTACAAGCTCACCGAATGGGTCAAGGACAGCCATCTCGTCATCAGCCGGTTCGACGACTACACGCCCGACACCAGCGCGCCCGGCCGCGACGGCTATGGCGGGCGCAAGACGGTCTATCTCGATGCCGTGCGCTACCGCTTCATGCCGGAGGCGACGACGCGGATCGCGGCGCTGCAGAACGGCGAGGTGCAGCTGATCTCGGCCGTGCCGCCCGAACTCGCAGGCCAGATCAGGCAGCGCGGCGATCTCGCGATCCGCGAATATTTCCCGCAGCTCGGCAGCTACATCATCGTCAACTCGCAGAAGGGGCCGACGGCGAACGTGCTGATCCGCCAGGCCATTGCAGCGGCCATCGGCGTCGACGACATCATCGAGGGGGTTGGCGGCCTCGACAAGCGCAATCCGTGGATGTCGTTTCCCAACACGCCCTACTACCTCGGCGATGGGGCGCCGACGCCGTGGTACGACATCAAGGACCCGGCGAAGGCCAGGGCGCTGGCGAAACAGGCGGGCTATGCCAACGAGAAGATCATCATCGAGACCAACAGCAATTATCAGTGGATGCGCTCGACGATGCTGATCGTGGCCGAGCAGCTCAAGGAGGCGGGCTTCAATGTGGACGTCCGCATCACCGACTGGACCAGCAATGCCTCGCACATGCAGCAGGGCACCGGTGACTGGAACCTGTCGACCACCGCCTTCGGTCCGGATCACATTCTCGGACCTCAGCAATGGCGGCCGATGCTCTACACCTTCCCGCATATCGTCGGCAATGAGGCGCTCGACAAGGCCTATGCCGAGTTCTTCAACGGCGGCACGCTGGAAGCGCGCAAGGCAAGCTGGCTCAAGATTCAGCAGGAGGTGCTCGGCAGCGCCTATCTGATCAAGATCGCCGATACCGGCCGGCTGAGCGGCTATTCCAGGAAGCTGCATGGCCACAACGATTACGTCGGCATCCTGCAGCTCTGGGATCTCTGGCTCGATTGATGCATCCCGACGAAGCGAGAGAGCCGACGTGAGATTGCGCGGGTTCGCCTCACTGCGGAGGTCGGTTTGATACGCATCATCGCCGTCAAGTTGCTGCAGGCCGTGCCGGTGATCCTGATCATCTCGATCCTGGCGTTTCTGCTGCTGAGCCTGCTGCCGGGTGATCCCGCCGTCATCATCGCCGGCGAACAGGCCTCGCCCGCGGCCATCGCGCATGTCCGCGAGCAGCTCGGGCTCGATCGCCCCTATGTCGAGCAGATCGCGATCTGGCTGTTCAACCTGGCGCACGGCAATTTCGGCGCCTCGCTCATCCTCAATCAGAGTGTGCTGTCGGCGGTCGGCGAGCGGCTCCCCGTCACGCTCTCGCTCGCGGCGCTGTCGTTGTCCTTCACCATCCCCACCGGTGTCTTTCTCGGCTCGCTCGCTGCCTGTTATCGGCGCCGCTGGATCGATGCGGCCGTCATGACGATCGCGCTGCTCGGGGTCTCGGTGCCGGCGTTCTGGGTCGCGATCCTCGGCGTGGTGCTGTTCAGCGTCAGGCTCGGCTGGGTGCCGTCGAGCGGCTTTGTGCCGCTCTCGAAGGGCATCGGCCCCTGGTTCGCCTCGATGGTGTTGCCGGCGCTGATCCTGTCGCTTTTCCAGATCGGCTTCCTGGCGCGGATGACCCGCGCGGCGATGCTCGACGTGCTGAGTCAGGACTACATCCGTACCGCGCGCGCCAAGGGCATGAGCGAGTGGCAGACGGTCGGCAAGCACGCGCTGCGCAACGCGCTGATCATGATCATCACCACCGCCGGCATCCTCCTGAGTGCTGCGATCGGCGGCTCCGTCATCATCGAGCAGGTGTTCGCGTTGCCCGGCATCGGCCGCATGGTGGTGCAGGCGATCATGGCACGGGACTATCCGCTGGTGCAGGGCACGATGCTGATCCTCGGCTTCGCCTTCGTGATCATCAACCTGTTCGCCGACGTCCTGTACAGTCTGGCCGACCCGCGGGTGCGCCATGAGTGACGTGGCGATCACGGCGCCTGCCGTCGTCGCGGTGCCGCGCCGCTCTGGCGCCCTGCGCCGGCTGTTCCGCCACCGCGCCTTCGTGATCGGCTTCTGCATCATCGTGCTGCTGACGCTTGCCGCGATCTTCGCGCCCGTAATCTCCTCGGCCGATCCGGCCGCGATGAAGATTCGTTTCCGCTTCCGGGCGCCGTCGCAGGCGTTCTGGTTCGGCACCGACCAGTTCGGCCGCGACGTCTTCACCCGCGTCCTCTATGGTGCCCGTATCTCGCTGTTCGTCGGTTTTTCGGTCTGCGTGACCTCCGGCCTGTGCAGCGCTTCGCTTGGCGTCATCGCGGTGCAGTTTCGCAGGATCGACGGCGCGATCATGCGGCTGATGGATGCCCTGATGTCGTTTCCGGCCATTCTTCTGGCGCTCGGTATCGCGGCCGCGCTGGGCCCGAGCGTGTCCAGCGTCGTGGCCGCACTCAGCGTCGCCTATATCCCCGCCGGCGTCCGCATCGTCCGCGCCGCCGGGCTGACGGTGCGCGAGATGGACTACGTCAAATCGGCGCAGATCTCGGGTGCGTCCGGCTTGCGGATCGTGACCCGCCATATCCTGCCGAACTGCCTCGGTCCGCTGCTGGTGCATCTGACCTTCATCTTCGCCTATGCGATGCTGGCGGAGGCCGCGCTCAGCTTTCTCGGCGTCGGCATCCAGCCGCCGATGGCGAGCTGGGGCAACATCATCGCCGAGGGCCGCGACTATGCCACCGAAGCCTGGTGGGTCATGCTGTTTCCCGGCATCGCCATCAGCCTCGCGGCGCTGAGCCTCAACCTGCTGGGCGATGCGCTCGGCGATTTCCTCGATCCGCGACTGAAGGGAGGCGGGTGATTGGCGGAGCCGCTGCTCTCGATCCGCAATCTGCAGGTGCAGTTCCGTGCCGAGGCTGGCTGGGTCACGGCGGTCGACGATGTGTCGCTGGAAGTCGGCGAGCGCGACTGCGTCGGCATCGTCGGTGAATCCGGCAGCGGCAAGAGCGTGACCGCGCTCTCCATCCTGAAGCTGCATGATCCCGCGACGACGCGAATGCCGTGCGGCACCATCCAGTATCAGGGCGCCGATCTGCTGCGCGCCGGAGGGGCGGCGTTGCGCCGCATCCGCGGCGGCGAGATCGCGATGATCTTCCAGGATCCGATGTCCTCGCTCAATCCGGTGCTGACGATCGCCGACCAGATCGGCGAGACGCTGCGGCGCCACCAGGGCCTGACCGAAGCTGCGGCGCGCAAACGCGTCGTCGAGCTGCTTGCGCTCGTGCGCATTTCCGACGCGGCGCGCCGCGCCGACGACTATCCGCATCGATTGTCCGGCGGCATGCGGCAGCGGGTGATGATCGCAATGGCGATCGCCTGCCGGCCGCGCCTCTTGATCGCGGACGAGCCGACCACGGCGCTCGATGTGACCGTGCAGGCGCAGGTCCTCGAGCTGCTGCGCGAGCTGCGACGCGAGCTCGGCATGTCGGTGATCCTGATCACCCATGACCTCGGCGTCATCGCCGAGTTCGCCGAGCGCGTGGTGGTGATGTATGCCGGCCGCGTGGTCGAGCAGGCGCCGGTCGACGACCTGTTTCGCCGGCCGGTGCATCCCTACACTATGGGCCTGATCGACGCGGTGCCGAAGCTCGATGGCGACGCGGCGCGGCTGACCATGATCCCGGGCCGCATTCCAGGGCCGCAGGAGGACATCCCGGGTTGCCGTTTCAACCCGCGCTGTGCCTTGGCGCAGGCGAGCTGCCGCGTGGCACCGCCATCGATGCTGGCGCTCAATGCGCTGCAATCGGCGCGATGCCCGCCGCGCGTGGCCGCATTGGGGGCACAGCATGGCTGACGAGGCGATCGTGCAGGTGCGCGGCTTGCGCAAGACCTTTCCGGTCAAGCA
>NZ_JAFAVV010000127.1 GCF_019242285.1 Bradyrhizobium sp. | reverse complement strand
TACCGCGTCGACGGCGCCTCGGTCGTGAGCTTCGACGCCTCGGGAATCGATCCTTTGACCGATGGCCACGAGCTCGTGCTGTCGACCTGCTGGCCGTTCGACGCGATCGCCGGCGGACCGGAGCGCTATCTGCTTCACGCCACATTGATAGGCCCGTGAGGCTGACGATCGGTGATCTGGCCCACCAATTGTAATCCGTTCCGTCCCATGAGATGGTTGGATGGCACAACAGGCCAAAGCATCGCGACGATGAACTCGGGCGTTCACTATCTGCCGCTGACACCGGGGTTGTTCTCCATCCTGGTGCTGCTGTTCGGCGTGCTGATCATCCTGATCCAGCTCCGCATCCTGCGCTACGCCTACATGAAACTCGGGATCGGCCCCGGTGCAGCGCTGCTGTTGCTGTTCGGCTCCCTGATCGGCAGCTACTTCAACATTCCGATCACCGTGCTCCCCGGCCGCAACGTGATGTCCGGCGAGGTCGTGGATTTCTACGGCATGCGCTATGTCGTGCCGCTGGTCGCGGCATGGCCCGGCACCGTGCTCGCGGTCAATGTCGGCGGCGCCGTGATCCCGACCTTGATGTCGACCTATCTCGTTCTGCGCTATCAGCTCTGGGGACGGGCCGCGATCGCGGTTGCGGCGATCGCCTTCATCATTCACATGATGGCGACTCCCGTGCACGGCGTCGGCATCGCGGTGCCGGTGTTCGCGCCCGTGGTGGTCACGGCGATCCTCGCCTTCATCCTGTCGCGCGAATACGCCGCGCCGCTGGCCTATATCGGCGGCTCGATGGGAACGCTGATCGGCGCCGACCTCCTCAATCTCGACAAGATCACCGGGCTGGGCGCGCCCGTCGCATCGATCGGCGGCGCGGGAACATTCGACGGCATCTTCCTGACTGGCATCCTCGCGGTGCTTCTGGCCGGCATCGCCTCGCCCGCGCGCCCACGGGAAGTCTGGTAAGCGTTTGCGCCGACACGCCGTCGGTTGCCACATCCGGCAAGGGCCCATAAAGATAAAGAAAAGCGTCGGGACGAATGCTTGGCTCAATCCGTCCTGCGGAAAAATTGAAGGGTAAAGGTTACGCCGATGGAAGCTCAGGTCACAGCCGCGTCCGCTGCCACTGCGACATGGTCGCCCCCGGCCGACGCGAGCGACGTGGTGAAGGGCATCCATGCGATGCTGCATCCGCGCAACATCGTGCTGGTCGGCGCCACCGACAAGCCCGGCAATTACGCCGAGCGCATCTGGAACAACCTGATCAAGTACCAATACGAAGGTGAGCTCTATCCGATCAACGCCAAACGCGAGACGGTCTGGGGCGTCCCCTGCTACAAGGACTTTGCCAGCCTGCCCGACAGACCGGACCACGTGCTGGTACTGGTGCCGGCGCGCTTCGCCGTGCAGGTGATCCGCGATGCCGCCGCCGCTGGCGCACGTTCGGCCACCATCGTGACCTCCGGCTTCGCCGAACTGCAGGACGAGGACAGCCAGCGGCTCGCGGTCGAATTGCAGCAGGCGATACGCGAGACCGGGCTCGCCGTCACCGGGCCGAACTGCCTCGGCAATCTCTCCGCCGGTGACAAGCTGTTCACCAACATCGACGACCGCACCGTCACCATGGAGGCGGGCCCGGTGGCGATTGCCGGCCAGTCCGGCGCGATCGTGATGGCGATCCGCCAGGCATTGGAAGATCGCGGCGTCGGCGTCGGCTACATGGTGACGACCGGCAACGAGGCCGGGCTCGAAACGCCCGACCTGATGAGCTATTTCGCGGCCGATCCGCAGATCCGCGTCATCGTGGTCTATCTCGAAGGCGTGCGCAACACCAAGGCCTTCCGCGACGCCTGCAAGGCCGCGCGCGCCGCAGGCAAGCCGGTAATCGCCTTGAAGCTCGGAGCGTCGGAAGGCGGCCGGGCCGCGGCGATGGCGCATACCGGCGCACTCGCCGGCTCGATCGAGACCTTCGATGCGATCTCGACGCGCGAGGGCGTGATCCGGGTGCGCGGGCTCGATGAATTGATCGAGACCGCCGAGTGTTTCGCGCATGCCGCCATGCCCAGGGGCGATCGGCTCGCCGCGGTGACCTTGTCGGGCGGCAAGCGCGGCCTGCTGCTCGATGCGTTCTACTCGGCCGGCCTGAATTTCGCTCCGCTGAAGCAGGACGCCCACGACAAGCTCGCGAGGATGCTGGGCCCGGGCTCGATCGTCGGCAATCCGCTCGATGCCGGCTTTGCCGCGGTGGTCGACCCCTCCGTCTACATGCAGTCGATCAAGATCATGATCGACGATCCCGATACCGACATCGTCATCATCGATGCCGAGCTGCCGAAGGCGCCGCATGAACTGCGCGAGCGCAATCTTCGCATCGTCAACGACATGGCCGGACGCGGCGGCAAGCCCGTGATCTATATCAGCGCGATGTCCATCGGCTTCACCGAGTTCACCAAGGCCTTGCGCAAGTCGCTGCCGAACATCACGGTCATGCAGGGGATGGACCGCGCGGTGACCGCGATCAAGTCGCTGATCGATTATGCGAGGCTGCGCAAGGAAGTGCCCGACATCGTGTCGAGCTCGAAGGCGCCCGCCCGCGCCCTGCTGGAGAAAACGTTGAAAAGCGCCAACGGCGCCGCGCTCGACGAGGTGGCCTCGAAGAAATTGCTCAAGGCCTACGGCATTCCGATCTCGAAAGAGGGCATCGCGCAGACGGCGGCGGATGCCGCAGCGATTGCCAAGGAGATCGGCTATCCCGTGGTCGCCAAGGTGGTCAGTGCCGATATCCTGCACAAGTCCGACATCGGCGGGGTGGTCTTGAACCTCGGCAGTGCGGCCGAGGTGAAGAAAGCGTTCAACGACATTTCCGCACGGGTGAAGCAACTGAAGGGCAAGCCGAAGCTCGAGGGCATCCTGATCGCGCAGCAGGTCAAGGCCGATCTCGAGCTCGTGGTCGGTGCATCGCTCGACGCGGAGATGGGCCCGGTGGTGCTGTTCGGGACCGGCGGGGTCGACATCGAGCTGATGAAGGACGTCGCGCTCGCCGGCGCGCCGCTCGACGAGGACGAGGCGCGGCAACTGATCGCGCGCACCAAGGCCGGCGTCAAGATGAAGGGCTATCGCGGCAAGCCGGCGCTGCACGAGGCCTCCGCGGTGAAGGCGCTGGTCGGCCTCTCCAACCTGATCGCAGACGCCGGCTCCCGCATCGCCTCGATCGACGTCAATCCGTTCCTGATCAACGCCAGGACCGGCGTCGCCGTGGATGCCCTGATCGTGCTCAACAACGAAGCCGCCAAGAGCGCCGCCGGGCATTGACGGACGCGCGCCGAAATAATCCGAAGGTCGCACCCAACTGCTTATTGGCAAAGGCAAACGGGAAAGGATAGGCTTGCGCCCGCCAAGGCATCGAAGAATGCCGGCGAACGAGACCTCGATATTCTTGCCCGGGAGGAATGCATGGGTATTTCGCGACGCCCCTGGTCGGTCGATCGGCGGACCATTTTGAAATCTGGTGCCGCGATTGCCGCGGCGCAATTCTCGTCCCCCTTCATCATCACCGCCAGAGGCGAGACCCCGATCAGGATCGGCATGGTCGATCCCCTGACCGGCGTCTATGCCGCGATCGCCCAGAGCGAGGTGGTCGGCGCCAAATACGCGCTGGAGGAGATCAACAAGAAAGGCGGTATCATGGGCCGCCCCGTCGAGCTCCTGATCGAGGACTCCGCCAACGACGTCGGCACCGGCGTGCAGAAGACCCGCAAGCTGATCGAGCGCGACCAGGTCAGCTTCATCATCGGCGACGTCAATTCCGGCATCGCGATCGCGATGGCGCAGGTCACGAGCGAGAAGAAGGTGCTGCACATCGTCTCCGGCGGCCATACCGATCCGATCACCGGCACGAGCTGCTCGTGGAACGTCTTCCGCGTCTGCAACTCCACCACGATGGACTCGGCGGCCATCGCCTCGACGCTGATCGAGAAGTTCGGCAAGAAATGGTATTTCCTCACCCCCGATTACGCCTACGGCCATTCGGTGCAGGCGGGTTTCGAGAAGATCCTCAAAGCCGCGGGCGGCACGTCGTCCGGATCGCTGGTGCCGCTCGGCACGCCGGACTATTCGTCCTACCTGATCCAGGCGAAGGCCTTCAACCCGCAGGTGCTGATCAACGTGATGGGCGGCGGCGACCAGGTCGCGAGCCTGAAGCAGTTCGTGCAGTTCGGCCTCGACAAGCAGATGGCGGTCGGCGGCGCGCTGTTCGAGCTGGAGAGCATCCGCGCGGTGCCGGACAACGCCCGCGTCGGCTGGTGGACCATGGAATGGTGGTGGGACCAGCCGGGCGTGCCGCATGTCGCCGAGTTCAACGCGGCGATGAAGAAGATCACCGGGGGCGCCGCGACCGCGCGCAACTGGTTCGGCTATGTCTCGGTGCAGACGCTCGCCGTGATCGCCAACCAGGAGAAGACGCTGGATGCGCCCAAGCTCGCCAAGGCGCTGGGCGGCTTCAAGCTGCCGCCCGAAGTCGCACTGCAGCCCGGCGCGCCGGAATATCGCGCCGGCGACCACGAGCTGATGAGCACGGTGCTCGTCGGTGAGGTGCATCCGCCGCAGGGCGACCCCGACAACATGTTCACCATCAAGAACGCGATACCCGGCGAAAAGGTCGCCGGCTCCGTGGAGGAGACCGGCTGCAAGATGCAGTGGCCGGCCTGACGAAATCAATGCGGCGCCTGGCAAGCCAGGCGCCGTTTCATTTCTAGCGGTGAATCATGACGCTGCTGCTCCTGTTCAACATCACCAACGGGCTCATCGTCGGCACGTTCTATGTGCTGATGGCGCTCGGGCTCTCGCTCATCCTCAACCTCTCCAACGTCATCAATTTCGCCCATGGCGGCTTCCTCGTCATCGGCGGCTACATCGCT
>NZ_JAFAVV010000088.1 GCF_019242285.1 Bradyrhizobium sp. | reverse complement strand
GGCATCGCGCGCGATCTTTCCGCCGCCGACATGGGCAAGTTCAAGGACCCCGCCATCAAGCCGGTGAAGGGCCAGTTCCCCTGCCCGGTCAAAGTGACGATCGAGGATGCGGACCTCTGTCCCGGCTTTGCTCTGAGGCTCGTGCGCGGCGTCAGGAACGGCCCGTCGCCACCATGGCTGCAGAAGCGGCTGACTGCGATCGGGCTGCGGCCGATCAATGCGCTGGTCGACATCACGAACTTCATGACCTTCGACCGCTCGCGGCCGCTGCACGTGTTCGACGCCAGGAAGGTCAAGGGCAATCTCGTGGTGCGCCGCGCCCGCGAGGGCGACGCGCTGCTCGCGCTCGACGGCCGCACCTACACGCTCGATGGCGATATCTGCGTCATCGCCGACGACAACGGCGTCGAATCGCTCGCCGGCATCATGGGCGGCGAGGCGTCGGGCTGCGACGAGAGCACCACCGACGTGCTGATCGAATCGGCGCTGTGGAACGAAATCAACATCGCCCAGACCGGCCGCAAGCTCGGCGTCAACTCCGATGCGCGCTACCGCTTCGAGCGTGGCGTCGATCCGGCCTTCATGGTGCCGGGGCTGGAGCTCGCCACCCGGATGGTGATGGAGATCTGCGGCGGCACGCCGTCCGAGAACGTGGTGGCCGGCAAGCGGTTCGGCGACGAGCGCGTGATCGATTTCCCGCTCTCGGAGGTCAAGCGTCTCGCCGGCCTGGACGTGCCGCTGCCGGAGATGCGCAGCATCCTGAACCGGCTCGGCTTCATGATGGCCGGCACCGGCACCGTGATGAAGGTCGCGATTCCGAGCTGGCGTTCTGACGTGCACGGCAAGGCCGACATCGTCGAGGAGATCGTGCGCATCGTCGGCGTCGACAAGGTGCCGGAGACGCCGTTCGAGCGCGGCGAGGCGCCGCGCAAGCCGGTGCTGACGCCGATCCAGACGCGTACCCGGCGCGCCAAGCGCGCACTCGCTGCGCGCGGCATGGTCGAGGCGGTGACCTGGTCGTTCATCTCGCACCAGGCGGCCGAGCTGTTCGACGGCGGCAAGGCCGAGCTCGTGCTCGCCAACCCGATCTCCGCCGACCTCTCCGACATGCGGCCGAGCCTCCTGCCCGGGCTGATCGCGGCCGCCCAGGCCAACGCCGATCGTGGGCTTGGCGACGTCGCGCTGTTCGAGGTCGGACAGATCTTCCGTGGCGACCGTCCTGAGGACCAGTTCATCGCCGCCGCCGGAATCCGGCACGGCTACGCGTCGTCGCAGGGGCTCGGCCGGCACTGGTCCGGTTCGGCGAAGGCGGATGGGTTCGACGCCAAGGCCGACGCACTGGCGGTGCTGGCCGCAGCAGGCGCCTCGGTGCAAGCCCTGCAAATCATCCCGGGCGGCGCATCATGGCTGCATCCAGGCCGTTCAGGCACGATCCAGCTCGGGCCGCACAACGTGTTCGGCACGTTCGGCGAGGTGCATCCGCGCACGCTGGAGGCGCTGCGCGCCGACGGGCCGCTGATGGCGTTCGAGGTGATTCTCGATCGCGTCCCGCAGGGCAAGCCGAAGCCGACCCGCGCCAAGCCGCTGCTCGAGCTGTCCGCCTTCCAGCCGGTAGCGCGCGACTTCGCCTTCATCGTCGATCGCAAGGTGAAGGCCGGCGACATCGTGCGCGCGGCGCAGGGTGCCGACAAAAAGCTCATCACGGACGTCACCGTATTCGACGTCTATGAGGGCAAGGGCATCGACGACGGCCGCAAGTCGATCGCGATCACCGTCACCCTGCAGCCGCGCGAGAAGACCATGACGGACGAGGAGATCGACGCGGTGGGGACGAAGGTCGTCGCCGAGGTGACCAAGAAGACCGGCGCTGTCCTGAGGGGATGATGCCGGGCGGCATGACGCTCGCAAATTTCGTCCCGGCAGAGATCGGCCTTCGCGCGGCGCTCGCGATCCTGGCGATCGCCCTGCTCGCGGGCACGGCGCGCGGTTTCTCCGGCTTCGGCTCGGCGTTGATCTTCATGCCGCTGGCGAGCAGCATCGCGCCGCCCCGCCTCGTCGCCGCGCTGCTGCTGATCATCGATTTCGTCGCTGCGGCGCCGCTGCTGCCGAATGCCTGGGAAAAGGCGGATCGCGGCGCGACCGCCATCATCGTCGTCGGCGCGCTGATCGGCGTGCCGCTCGGCACCTATTTCCTGAACGTGCTCGACCCGGTGACGACGCGCTGGATCATTTCGGGCTTCGTCGCCGCGCTGCTCATGCTGCTGCTCTCCGGCTGGCGCTACCGCGGCGGCGACCATGCCGCGCTCTCGGTCGGGATCGGCGCGTTGTCCGGCTTCTGCAGCGGGCTGGCGCAGACCGGCGGGCCGCCGATCGTTGGCTACTGGCTCGGTCGGCCGATCGCCTCGGAGGTGGCGCGCGCCAACATCCTGCTGTTCTTCGGCGCCTCCGATTTCTTCTCGGTCGTCAGCTACGCGACCACCGGACTGATCACGCTCGATGCCATCAAGCTCTCGCTGGTG
>NZ_JAFAVV010000904.1 GCF_019242285.1 Bradyrhizobium sp. | reverse complement strand
TTTGCCGCGATCGAGAAGAAGATGCGCGAGATCATCGCCCGCGACAGGCCTTTCACCAAGGAGGTCTGGGATCGCGAGAAGACCAAGCAGGTGTTCCGCGACAAGGGCGAGGCCTTCAAGGTCGAGCTGGTCGACGCCATTCCCGGCAACGAGCCGATCAAGATCTATTATCAGGGCGACTGGTTCGATCTGTGCCGCGGCCCGCACATGACCTCGACCGGTAAAGTCGGCAACGCGTTCAAGCTGATGAAGGTGGCGGGCGCCTATTGGCGCGGCAATTCCAACAACCCGATGCTGACCCGCATCTACGGCACCGCCTTTGCCAAGCAGGACGAGCTCGACGCCTATCTCAAGCAGATCGAGGAAGCCGAGAAGCGCGACCATCGCAAGCTCGGCCGCGAGCTCGACCTGTTCCACTTCCAGGAGGAGGGCCCGGGGGTCGTGTTCTGGCACCCGAAGGGCTGGACCATCTTTCAGGCTGTCATCGCCTATATGCGGCGGCGTCTGGCCGGCGATTACAGCGAGGTCAACGCGCCGCAGATCCTGGACAAGTCGCTGTGGGAGACCTCCGGCCATTGGGACTGGTACCGCGAGAACATGTTCGCGGCGCAGTCGGCCGGCGACGAGGCCGAGGACAAGCGCTGGTTCGCGCTGAAGCCGATGAACTGCCCGGGCCATGTGCAGATCTTCAAGCATGGCCTGAAGAGCTATCGCGATCTGCCGCTGCGGCTCGCCGAGTTCGGCGTGGTGCATCGCTACGAGCCCTCGGGCGCCATGCACGGGCTGATGCGCGTGCGCGGCTTCACCCAGGATGACGCCCACATCTTCTGCACCGAGGATCAGTTGGCCTCCGAGTGCATGAAGATCAACGACCTGATCCTCTCGGTTTACGAGGATTTTGGTTTTACCGGCGACCTCATGATCAAGCTGTCGACCAAGCCGGAGAAGCGGGTCGGCACTGACGCGATGTGGGACCATGCCGAGCGCGTGATGGCGACGGTGCTGCGAGAGATCCAGGCGAAGAACAACAGGATCAAGACCGCGATCAATCCGGGAGAAGGTGCCTTCTACGGACCGAAGTTCGAATATGTGCTGCGCGACGCCATCGGCCGCGACTGGCAATGCGGCACGACCCAGGTCGACTTCAACCTGCCGGAACGGTTCGGCGCGTTCTACATCGACCACGACGGTTCGAAGAAGCCGCCGGTGATGGTGCATCGCGCGATCTGCGGCTCGATGGAGCGCTTCATCGGCATCCTGATCGAGCATTATGCGGGCAACTTGCCGCTCTGGCTGGCGCCGACCCAGCTCGTGGTGACGACGATCACCTCCGAGGCCGACGAGTACGCCAAAGTCGTGCTGGCTGCCGCGCGGCATGCGGGCCTGCGTGCCGAGATCGACCTGCGCAACGAGAAGATCAACTACAAGGTCCGCGAGCATTCGCTGGCAAAGATCCCGGCCCTGCTGGTGGTCGGCAAGAAAGAGGCCGAAACGCATTCCGTCTCGGTCCGACGGCTCGGCAGGGACGGGCAGAAGGTGACGCCGACCGCGGACGCCATCGCCGCCCTGGTCGAGGAGGCCACGCCGCCGGATATCGCGCGGGCGAAAGCGGCGGGCTGAGCGATCCGCGTTCCCGAAGGAGTAGATTGCAATATCGCCGCAGAAGCAGCCGTAGAAGCGATCAAAAACGGGACGTTCGGTCTCGTTGTCCGCCTGCGGTCGTGTTATGGGACCGCCGATCAACCGACGAGAATGACACGTGCCCGACGCCATCGAACTGTTGAAAAGCCGCCGCTCGGTGAAGCCGCGCGAGATGACCGCTCCCGGCCCCTCGCCCGCCGAACTCGACACCATCCTGACCATCGGCGCGCGGGTGCCGGACCACGGCAAGCTCGCGCCCTGGCGCTTCATCGTGTTCGAGGGTGAGGCGCGCGGCCGTGCCGGCGAGATCATCGCCGGCGTGTTTGCGCGGAAGAACCCGAACGCGACGCCCGCCGAGATCGAGGCCGAGAAGAAGCGCCTGACGGACGCGCCGCTCGTGATCGGCATCGTCAGCTTCACCCGGCCGCATCCCAAGGTGCCGCCGTTCGAGCAGGAGCTGTCGGCGGGCGCGAGCGCCATGAATATGGTCACCGCGGCGACCGCGCTCGGCTATGGCGCGTGCTGGCTGACGGGCTGGTTCGCCTTCGACCGCGAGGTGCTGGACGGGCTCGGGCTGAGGCCAGACGAGAAGCTCGCCGGCTTCATCCATATCGGCACGCCGTCGAAGCCGAGCGAAGACCGCCCGCGGCCGTCGCTGCCGGAGATCGTGACGCGGTTCTGATCTCACACCGCCCACGGATCAATGTGCGACGACCTCGACCTCGCCGTCGACGCCGTTGACGACGTTGAACGGACGTTCGAAGACCTTGCCCTCGTTCTTGGCGATGGCACGGTACTCGCCCTCCGACAGCACCACCTTCGGGAAGGCGCCGATCGATTCCTTGATGACGTCACCGCCCGGCGTGATCACCGACCAGGCGGTATTGGCGAGCGCTTCGCCGCCCTGGTCGGACACCAGCTTGAGCGTGATGACCGCGGCGCGGTGGGTCACGGTCACGTCCGTCAGCTTTCCGGCCTGGACGCGGATGTCGGAGCGCACCACCGAATTGGCGTCGCCATAATTCGAGACGATGTAATAGGTGCCTTCCGGCAGCACCACGACGTCGCCGGCCGCCACGCTCGGCAGCAGCGGCGCGCGCTCCTGGGTCTCGAACTGGCTGCCCTTGTAGATCGCGAACGAGATCTGATTGGTCGGGATCTTGCTCGTGCCGACGCGGCCTTCGATGCGCAGACCGCCGGCGGGAAGCAGGAAAGCCTCGCGGTCGGTCTCTGCCTTCAGCGTCACCGCGCGCACCGCGCTGACCAGTCCCATCGAGACGTGAACCACATAGGTTCCGGGCGGCAGTGCAATGTTGGGCGTCGCGTTGTGCTCCTCCCGGATCATCTTGAAGGTGCCGGTTTCGTCGGGCCGGTCGGGGAAGATGCGCCACACCAGCCCGGCATTGATCGCCGGAAGGTCCTTGCCGTAGCGCGCCGACAGGGCCAGCACGCCCTGGTTTGGCGTTAGCACGCCTGGAGGAGCCAGAGCGAGCGCCGGCGAGGTGCCCAACGCGGCCGGCTGGGTCAGCGGCGCGGGCAGCGCGGGCGGCGGCGGAATCGCCGCACCTTGCCCCGACGACGGCGCCAGGCTGACCGCCGCGCCCGGATCGGGAACCGCGGCCGGCGGCACGGGGGGCGCGGGATCGCCGAACAATTGTGCGTGGGCGCGGCCGGACAGCGCAGCAACCAGAAGACTCGCACAGGCGAGCGTCAGCGCAAAGCGCACGCTGCGGCGGAATCCAGCGGTACGACCCCCTCGTTTCATGATGCTGCTTTTGACCGAAAACGCGGCAAATTCAAGCCTTCCGCCCCCAGGATACCACGGTCATGGAGCCCGAGGCGCGCGACTGGGGCGCAACCGTGATGGTCCTCCGACGGCTCCGCGCGCCGCCGGCCCACCGCATAAGCGCCCCGATGCCGGCATAAACCATGCGATGGATCGGCGATGGCGGAACGCGCTCGGTCCGGCGTAGACTTGCCAACACCGCTTCCGCTCGTGAAAATATGCGAAACAGCGGGGGGCAAAAGCATCTACTGTCCAATGACGTGAGCTGGTTGCTGGAGCGTGCTTCAAGTGCTGGATAGGTTGATCCGACGCGGTCAAAGCGAGGTGGATAGCGGCGACAAGGTGGGACTTGGCACGATCCGCCGACCCGTGATCGGGCTCGCGCTCGGCGGCGGCGCGGCCCGTGGCTTCGCCCATATCGGCATGATGCGGGTGCTTGCCACGCATGGCATCGTGCCGCATGTCGTGGTCGGCACTTCGATCGGCGCGGTGGTCGGCGGCGCCTTCGTGGCCGGCCATCTCGATACGCTGGAGGAATGGGCGCGCGGTCTGCAGATTCGCAACGTCCTGGGCTATCTCGACGTCCGCCTCAACGGCTCCGGCCTGATCGGCGGCGACCGGCTTGCCGCTCAGCTCGAGTCCTCGATCGGGCCGACACAGATCCAGGACCTGCCCTTCAAGTTCGCAAGTGTCGCCACCGAGGTCCGCACCGGCCATGAGATCTGGTTGACGCACGGACGCCTGGTCGACGCGATGCGCGCTTCTTACGCCCTGCCCGGCATCTTCTCGCCGGTCCTGGTCGGCGACCGCTGGCTGGTCGACGGCGCGCTGGTCAACCCGGTGCCGGTGTCGGCCGCCCGCGCGCTCGGCGCCGAGATCGTGATCGCCTGCAACGTCTCCTGCGACATCTTCACCCATTCGACCACCATCTATGCGCACGGCGCGCCGACCATTCCGCTCGACGTGCCGATGGCGCCGGTGGCACCACGGCGCGGCTTCGGCAAGTTCTTCTCGCCCGAGCGCACCGTGAAGCGCGAGTTCTTCGGCAGCGGCGGCCGGCCCGGCATCTCGACCGTCATGGTCGATGCCTTCAACATCATGCAGGACCGCATCACGCGCGCCCGCCTGGCCGGCGATCCACCGGACCTCCTGGTCACGCCGCGGGTCGGCCAGATCGGCTGGTTCGATTTCCATCGCGCCGCCGACCTCATCGACGTCGGCACCCGCGCCGCCGAACGCGCGATCGATTCCATCCAGGAAGCCATCCATCTCCTGGCGCCCGGCGCGCAGGCCACCAAGGCGCCGTGAGGCGACACCTCACGCCGTCTTGATGTATTGGCGCATCGCTTCCTGCTCGTTCTCGTATTCGCCTACCCGCCACTTGACCACGTCGCCGATCGAGATCAGGCCGACCACGCGCTCGTTCTCGAGCACCGGCAGGTGGCGGAACTTGCCCGCCGTCATCATCTCCATGATCGCCGCGACGGTGTCGCTCTGGCTGCAGCTCACGACCTTGCGCGTCATCACCGCGCTGACCGGCTCGTCGAGCACGGCGGCGCCGCGTTCGGCGAGCACGCGCACGATGTCGCGCTCCGACAGGATGCCGTCGATGCGGCCGCGATCCATCACCAGCACGGCACCGATCTTACGCTCGCCGAGCAGCTTGATCGCTTCGGAGAGCTTGGCCTCCGGACCGAGATTCAAGACCTGACGTCCCTTGCTATCGAGAATCGCCCGTACCGTCATTGTCGTCTCCCTGAAGACGGTCGCGCCCTTGGCGAGCGCGACGTGGGTTCTGTTCAAGAATCAATCAACAGTTACGCGCCGTCTAGGTTGCAGGCGCATGTTGCACCCAAGTAGTTGCGCATGCGTTGCGGCTTCGTTGACCGGTGATGATGAATCGAATCGACCCGTCCCGCAAGCTAGTGGGCAGCAGGTGCAGCATCCGCTTCGCGATGCGGCACCGGATCGAACAGCGAGAACAGGATCAGGCCCGCGAAGAACCCGCCGATATGGGCCTGCCAGGCCACGCTCGCGCCATCGGCGCCGATCGCAATCGATGCGACACCGAAGATGATGTTGACGCCGAACCAGACCACGAGGAATGCCTGCACGCGCGGGTTGCGCAATGCCCGCAAGAGTGACAAGGCCGGTACTCTGGCAGCGGCGTCGGCGTCGCCGCGGGAGAACGACAGGAAGCTGCCCTGCACGAAGGCGAAACGGATCGCGGCCGCCATCGTGCCAGACACCGAAGCCGAGGCCCCGATCATCGGTGCCACCGCGTGTTCATGGGTGACGAGATGGGCGAGCGCGCCGGCCACTGCGGTCACCGCCATGAAGACGTAGAAGCGCAAGCCACCGAAGCGCCGCGCTAGCGCGCTGCCGAACGGCAACAGCCACAGCACGTTGAAGCCGATATGGCTGAGATTGGCGTGCAGCAGCGAATAGGTGACGAAGCTCCAGACCTTGGCGCCCTCGCCGCCGGGAAAGGTCAGGTCCACCAGCGTCGAGTCGTAGCGTTTCGGGATGAAGCCGAACACGTCGACGGTCCACTCCTCCCATTCGGGCGGCAGCAGTACGCGCAGATGGATGATCGCGATCAGAACGACATAGACGGTCAGAGCCCGCGGCAGCGTCAGGATCGGCTCGCGCGGCGCGGCCGGCTCAGGCGGGGTGTTGACGGGGTCGAGGGGAAAATCCAAGGCGCGGCTCTCACGGGGATGCCCAGATAGGCGTCTTTCGCCAAGCCGTGCAAGTAAACAGATAAGCAAACAGATAGGCGTTTCCGGCGGCACCGGAAGATGGAGGAAGGGCCCTGAGAAAGCTCCTTCCTCCCCGATCGTTTGGCCCGTAGCGCCGAGGGACATCCCCACCCCTCCCGCTCATGATGAACCTGCGAGCCCGACCTGTTCGACGCCTTCCGTGTCTCAACCGCGCCGGACAGCCGGCGTGCTTGGATACCTACCGACTTTACCCATCCCGCGGACGCCGCCAACAACATCGTTAACTTAACCTTAACGCCGTGAAGTGGTGGCCGAACCAAGGCAGAGGCGCCCGCGGCATGGACGCTGCACTCCTGATCCGGCAGAACGGTTTTCGGGAACACGTGCACGAAAGCCGGACAAAGCTGTCCCAGAGGACAGGGCACGTGGGGTGAGTGGCGTATGAAACATCCGTCGTGTCGCGAGTTCTTCGCCTATTGGGACGAGAAGCGTGGGCCGTCGCGGGCGCCGGACCGCAGCGAGATCGAGCCGCAGGCGGTGCGAGAATTGCTCGGCGACATCTTCGTGCTGTCCTATGACGCGGACAATGGCTTTCCGTTTCGCGTCGCCGGTACGCGGGTCTGTGCCCTGTTCGGCCGCGACCTCAGGGATGCGAGCTTCGCCGCGTTGTTTGCCCAGGGCTGGCGGCGCGAGATCGAGGAGATCACGACCGTGGTCGCCGAGGAAATGCTGCCCTGCATCAGCGGTCTCACCGCGATCACGCCGCGCGGCACGCCTCTGCATCTGGAGCTCCTGCTGCTGCCGTTCCAGGCCCGCGCGCATGCGCCGATCAGCCTGACCGGCTGCTCGCGCCGTTCGAGGCGCCGCATGCTCCGCTCTCCGAGCTGCAGCTCACCTCCTGGCGCTACCTGCATCGGCCGGACAGGATCATCCCGCGTGCCATCCGCAAGCTCGCGCTCGCGCGCGGCTTCATGGTGTATGAGGGACTGCGGTAGCGCTGAGTGCACCACTCTCTCCGCGTCATTGCGAGCGCAGCGAAGCAATGAAGACCGAGACACACGTGTGCGTTCTCGCGGCATGACTTACCCGAGTTGTTCGATCAGTCTGCCCTCGAAAGAACAGAGGGCGCAGGGAAGACCGGGTGTCGACTGACACCCGCGGCCCCCGTGCAGCGAATAACGCACGGGGCAGGAACCACAGGCTCAGCCGAGAATACCCGGCCTTCCCTGCGCGATGGTGTTAACGCGTATAGCGTGCTCTCCCTGGTGACCGGGCTTGTTTGCCACCATCACATGCCGATCATCTCGACAAGCTTGATCCCAGCGTCGGGGGACCAGGACCACACGCCTTGGCAGTCCGCGGCCTGCTGCTCGTCTCGCAGCACACACGCGTCCATCGCATCCCGCTCCCAACGTCCGTGACGATCGCGAAGCGCCCCTCCTGGTGGAATCGGGACGC
>NZ_JAFAVV010000773.1 GCF_019242285.1 Bradyrhizobium sp. | reverse complement strand
CGCATCGCGCTCTACGGCCCGGCGGCGCTCACCGCGCTGGCGGCGCGCTTTGGCGAACTCGGCCACGCCCTGCCGAAGCCGTCGTTCTACGCCGTTCACGCCGAGCCGAAACGCTTCTTCGAGCCGTCGGACTTCTCGGCGCTGCTTGAGGACCCGGCCGTCATCGGCCTGCACATTTCCGGCAAGGGCCGCAGCAAGCAGCCGCCGATCCCCGGGAGCCTGTTTGCCTGGGCGGCGGAGCGGTTCGGCCCCTGCGCCACCGTTTGATCCATCGCAACGCGGGCGGCGTTCAGCGGATAGGTGCCTCCCGCTCACGATGGGCGGCGCTCCGCGCCGACGCGGTGCGGGTGATGACAGTGTGCCAAGTGAAACAGCCCGCGTGCTTCACAGAAGCGCGAGCAAACGAGCACTCAGCCCATCTTCTCGATCGCGTCGGCGATCGCGATCGTCCGCTTGGCCATCTCGGCATGCAGCCGCTCCACCATGCGGCCGTCGAGCTGGATCGCGCCGCGCGCGGCATTCTCGGGCAATTCGAACGCCGCGATGATCTTGCGCGCCTCGGCCACCTCCTCCGCCGGCGGGGTGAAGATGGCGTTGCAGGCGTCGATATGGCTCGGATGAATCAGCGTCTTGCCGTCGAAACCGAGATCGCGCCCCTGCGCGCATTCGGCGGCGAAGCCGTCGACATTGCCGATGTCGCTGTAGGGCCCATCCAGGAAGTCGAGGCCATGCGCACGCGCCGCGAGGATGCAATGGGTGATGATCGGGACGAGGGCCGCGCGGTCCGGCAGCATCCTGATCCGCGTCTCCCGCGACAGGTCGTTCGGCCCGAACACGAAGCCGGCGAGCCGCGTTTTTGGATCACGCGCGGCGCCCGCGAGCCGGTCCGCATCGAGCACCGCGCGCGCGGTCTCGATCATGGCCCACACCTTGATCGTGGCCGGCGCGCCGACCTCGCCGAGCCGCGCGCCGATCCTGCCGAGATCCTCGACGGTGGAAATCTTCGGCACCAGGATGCCGTCGGGCTCGACGGCGCCCGCCATCGCGACGTCGTCGCGCCAGAACGGCGTGTCGAGCCCGTTGGTCCGGACCCAGACCTCCCGTTTGCCAAACCCTTTCGCCTGCACCGCCTGCGCGATCTGCTCCCGCGCCTTGACCTTGGCGTCAGGCGCGACCGAGTCCTCGAGATCGAGGATCAGGCCGTCGGCCGGCAGGTTGCGGGCCTTCTCCAGCGCCCGCGCATTCGATCCCGGCATGAACAAGAGGCTGCGGCGCGGACGGGTCATGACGGGTTCCTTCGATTATGGTCCGGGCAAGGCGATAGCATTTCGCCTGCCTAATCGAAAGGCTTGTTCATATCCGCGCCATATGGTTTGGCTTGAAACCATGATTACGTTCCCGCAGCGCCTGCTCGACGGCTACCGGACCTTCGCGACCCAGCGGCTGCCGACCGAGCAATCGCGCTATCGCGAATTGTCGGAGCGCGGCCAGTCGCCGGAGGTCATGGTGATCGGCTGCTGCGATTCCCGCGTCTCGCCGGAGGTGATCTTCGATGCGAGCCCCGGCGAGCTGTTCGTGGTGCGCAACATCGCCAATTTGGTGCCGGTGTATCAGCCGGACAGCGCGGCCCACGGCGTCTCGGCGGCGCTGGAATATGCCGTCAACGTGCTGCACATCAGGAACATCGTGGTGCTCGGCCACGCCCAATGCGGCGGCATCCGCGCCTTCATCGACAAGATCCAGCCGCTGTCGCCCGGCGACTTCATCGGCAAATGGATGGCGATGTTCATCAAGCCCGGCGAGGTGGTAGAACAGCGCCCGCACGAGAGCCTGCAGGACTTCGTCACCCGCATCGAGAAGGCGGCCGTGTTCCGCTCGCTCGAGAACCTGACGACCTTCCCGTTCGTGCGCACGCGGGTCGAGAGCGGCGAATTGCAGCTCCACGGCGCCTATTTCGGCGTCGCCGAGGGCTCGCTGTTCGTGCTCGACAAGGCGACCAAGGAATTCAAGAGCGCGCGGGACGCTGTGATTGCGTAGGTGGGCCAAGCGGCCACGCATGCCGATGCGCGCCACGCAAAAGAGAGAACGTGCCCACCATTGCAAGCCGAGCTGTAGAGAGAATGGTGGGCACAGCGCTTGCGCGCTTTAGCCCACCCTTGTAAACTACCACCCTACGGACTATTCGGCCTTCTCGCTTCCCCACCGATCCGACAGCGCCAGGATCAGCGTCGAGACCACGAACACCAGGTGCACGCCGACCAGCCAGCCGAGCCTGGTCGCATCGAACACCGCATCGATATTCATGAACGCCTTCAATACCTGGATCGCCGAGATCGCGACGATGGAGGCCAAGAGCTTCTGCTTCAGCCCGGCGAAATCGACCTTGGTCATCCATTCCGGCCAGTCCGGATGGCCGCCGGGATCGATCCGCGAGACGAAGTTCTCGTAGCCGGAGAAGACCACGATCAGCACGAGGTTGCCGGTCAGCGACACGTCGATCAGACTGAGCACGCCGAGGATGATGTCGCTCTCCTTGGCCGATGGCGCGTGCAGGATGAACTCCCACAGCAGCATCGCGAACTTGAACAGCAGCACCGCAAGGCTGACGACGAGGCCGATGTAGAATGGCGCCATCAGCCAGCGGCTATTGAACAGCACGCCTTCGAGTCCGCGTTCGACCCGCTTCAGCGTCGGATTGGGCCGGTACGCCGGCTGCTCGGACATGCTCCGGCTCCCGAGCGGTACCTACGCCGCCTTCTTCTTGGCGCTGATCAGCTTGCGGTTGATCAGCACCTCGGCGATCTGGATCGCGTTCAGCGCCGCGCCCTTGCGCAGATTGTCCGAGACGCACCATAGCGCGAGGCCGTTCTCGACGGTCGCATCCTCGCGGATGCGGCTGATATAGGTGGCGTCCTCGCCCGCCGCCTCGTAGGGCGTGGCGTAGCCGCCCGCCTCCTGCTTGTCGATGACGAGGCAGCCCGGCGCCTTGCGCAGGATGTCGCGCGCCTCGTCGGCCGTGATCGGACGCTCGAACTCGATGTTGATGGCTTCCGAATGGCCGACGAACACCGGCACCCGCACGCAGGTGGCGGAGAGCCTGATCTTGGGATCGAGGATCTTCTTGGTCTCCGCCATCATCTTCCACTCTTCCTTGGTGTAGCCGTCCTCCATGAAGACGTCGATGTGGGGGATGACGTTGAAGGCGATCCGCGCCGGGAATTTCTTGGCGACCAGCTCGTCGTTGGTGTAGACCGCCTTGGTCTGCGAGAACAGTTCGTCCATCGCGTCCTTGCCGGCGCCCGACACCGATTGATAGGTCGAAACCACCACGCGCTTGATGGTGGCGGCATCGTGCAGCGGCTTTAGCGCCACCACGAGCTGCGCGGTCGAGCAGTTGGGGTTGGCGATGATGTTCTTCTTGCCGAAGCCAGCCGCGGCGTCGGCGTTGACCTCCGG
>NZ_JAFAVV010000643.1 GCF_019242285.1 Bradyrhizobium sp. | reverse complement strand
TCGATCTCGGCGATCGACCTTTCGGTGCGCTGACCGGTCTGCTCGACCGCGCCGGTCGATTGGCGGACCTGCCGGTTGATCTCCTGCACGGATGCCGACAATTCCTCGGTGGCGCCGGCCACCGCGGAGACGTTCCGCGATGCCTGGGTCGTGGCGTCGGCCGCGGCGGTCGCGCGGCCGTTGGCCTCGGCGGTGACGCGGGTGATGGTCTCCGCCGCGTTGCGCGCGGTCGAGGCGCTGGCCGAGACCGCCTGCGTCACGGCGCCGATCGCCACGCGAAATTCCTCGACGGACGCCTCGATGTGACGGTTGCGCGTCTCGCGCGCCTGCGATTCCACGGACACCTGCGCATTGAGATTGCGGTTGCGGGTCATCGCCTGCTGGAACACGCCGATCGCGCGCGCCAGCTCGCCGATCTCGTCGGCGCGCCCGACATGCGGGACCTCGACCTGCTCGGCGCCTTCGGCGACGCGGGCGATGGTCGCGGTGATGGTCTTGAGCGGCCGCGCCACCGAATAGGCGATCAGCACGACGCCGGCGACGACGACCAGTAGAGCGAAGCCGCCGAGACCGGTCAGGACGAGCGAAAGCCTGCGGTTGGTCTCGGTCTGCTCGGCGATGCGCCCGGCGCGTTCGGCATAGACTTTCGAGAGCACCTCGAGATCCTTGTTGAGCGCCTGGCGCACGTTGCGATTGGCATCGTTGTCGCCCCACTCGCGGCCTGCCGCGGGATTGATCTCGACGCCGCGCCGGACGAGTTCCTTGCGGAATTCCACGAACTGCTCGATCCGCTTCTTGAAGGTGGCGAACTGCTCGGCGTCGTCGGATCGCACGATGTCCTGCCAGCGCTTGACGATGTCCAGGATGCGGTCGTTGAACTTCAACAGGCCGTCGCCGAACTTCCTGGCAGTGGGAATATCGGCGGACATGTAGACGCCGCGCGATTCCATCACGACCGCGTAGACCAGCGAGTTGACGCGCTCGACATTGAGGGCCGCGGCATTCGCGGTCTCGATCGCGTGGGTGAGCTCGGCGGCCTGTCGCGTGTTGTAGTCGGAAAGGACGGCGATCGACGCCGTCAGCAGCGCGAACAGGGCGAAGATCGAATAGAGCCTCGCCGCGAGCGAGAGCCGGGAGAGAAACGACATGCTTGACTTGGAGCTGTGGGCTTGAGTGATGTCCGGCATTGCGACCCTCCGATCGAGCGTCCGGGCGCGCCGGTCAGTGCGAAGGATGTCGAATCTTGATGGAAAAAGCCTTAATGCGCGAACTTTGTTGCCGCGCAACTAATTTTAAAATTGTCCATTAAATTCATGAGGTTGTCAGGCCGTTCGTCCTTGCAAACGGCGGCGAGAAAGCCGGTCCGTATTATTACGGGACGAGGCCCGCCTGAAAGGCTAAAGGTGCTGACGTTGGGGCGGCCATTCGGCCTTGTTGCGCCGCGGCGGCGACGGCATGCTGGCGCTGCCGGGAGCGCGCCCGTCCGGATCGGGCGACCCCGGGGAACCCCGCGGAGCTGCCATGGTCTATCGCCACACCATCGATGCCACCTCCCATGTGTTCGATGATCTGCGCGACCTGCTTGCCAAGGCGACGCCGCCACGCTCGGGCGACCGGCTTGCCGGAATCGCGTCCGGCAGCGCCGAGGAGATGGTCGCGGCCCGCATGGCGCTGGCCGATGTGCCGCTGGCGCGCTTCCTCGAGGAATGCGTCATCCCCTACGAGGAGGACGAGGTCACCCGCCTGATCGTCGATGGCCACGATGCGCAGGCCTTTGCGCCGATCGCAGCGCTCACGGTCGGCGCGTTCCGCGACTTCCTGTTGTCGGATGCGGCAACGCCCGAGGTGCTGCGGATGCTCGCGCGCGGGATCATGCCGGAGATGGCGGCCGCGGTCTCCAAACTGATGCGCAACCAGGACCTGATCCTGGCGGCGAAGAAATGCGAGGTCGTCACCGCGTTCCGCAACACCATCGGCCTGCGCGGCCGCATGAGCGCGCGATTGCAGCCCAATCATCCTTTCGACGATGCGAGCGGGATCACCGCCTCGATCCTCGACGGCCTTCTGCTCGGCTCGGGCGATGCCTGCATCGGCATCAATCCGGCGAGCGACGATCCGGCCGTGATCGGCGGCCTGCTGCGTCTGCTCGACGAGATCGTCACGCGGCTCGAGGTGCCGACCCAGGGCTGCGTGCTGACGCATGTCACGACCACGCTGAAGCTGATCGAAGAAGGCCTGCCGGTCGACCTGGTGTTCCAATCGATCGCAGGCAGCGAGGCCGCCAATCGCAGTTTTGGCGTCGATCTCGCGCTGCTCCGCGAGGCGCAGGCAGCCGGCCAGGCGCTGCAGCGCGGAACGGTCGGCGGCAATGTGATGTATTTCGAGACCGGGCAGGGCTCCGCGCTGTCGGCCAATGCGCATCATGGCGTCGACCAGCAGACCTGCGAGGCGCGCGCCTATGCAGTGGCCCGCGCCTTCGATCCCTTGCTCGTCAACAGCGTGGTCGGCTTCATCGGCCCGGAATATCTCTATGACGGCAAGGAGATCATCCGCGCCGGGCTCGAGGATCATTTCTGCGGCAAGCTGCTCGGCCTGCCGCTCG
>NZ_JAFAVV010000421.1 GCF_019242285.1 Bradyrhizobium sp. | reverse complement strand
CCGGGATGGATCGCGTCGGCATGGGTGATCGTCGCCGCCGACAGGATCGCGGCAATGTTGAGGTAGCTCCCCTTGGCCGGCGGCGGGCCGATGCACACGGTCTCGTCGGCGAGCCGGACGTTCATCGCGTCGGCATCGGCGGTCGAGTGCACCGCGACGGTCTTGATCCCCATTTCGCGGCAGGCGCGGTGGATGCGCAATGCGATCTCGCCGCGATTGGCGATCAGCACCTTTTCGAACATTCCGGGCTCTGGTCTAGGGCCTCGCGGCTGCCAACTGCCCCTCGCCCTCCCATCGCTTCGCGATGGGCCCTCCCTCTCCGCGCAAGCGGGGCGAGGGGGAAGATGCCGGCGCTCCCTCTCCCCGCTCGCGCGGGGAGAGGGCCGGGGTGAGGGGCCGGCACGGTACCGATCCACGCCTATTCGATCACCATCAGCGGGGCGCCGTATTCGACCGGCTCGGCGTCACCGATCAGAACCCGGGCGTCCCGTCCGGCTCTTGGCGCGCGGATCTGGTTCATCACCTTCATCGCCTCGATGATCAGCAATGTCTGGCCCTCGCTGACCGTGTCGCCGGCGCGGACGAACGGCGCGGCGCCGGGTTGCGACGCGAGGTAGGCGATGCCGACCATCGGCGACCTGAGCGCATCGGCGAGCCCGGCCGAATGATCGGCCCCGTTCGCCTTTGGCGGCGCTGGCGGCGGGGCAGCGGCGGCGGGCGCCGGCACCACATAGGTCGGGGCCGCCGCGGCCCCGTTGGCCCCGCGGGCGATGCGGATGCGGTGCTCGCCGACCGCGTACTCGATCTCGGTCAGCCCGGTCTCCGCCAGCACCTTGGCGAGCGTGCGGATCAATTCCGCATCGGGCAGCAGCGGCGGCAGGGCGCCGGCGCCGCTGTTCTTGCCGCGCAAATTCAACGCGCGGCCTCGCCCGACTGCGCTTCGATCAGCGCCGCCAAGGCCTCGATCGCCAACTCGTAGCCGTGCGGGCCGAGGCCGCAAATGACCCCGGTCGCCGCCAGGCTGACATACGAATGATGGCGGAACGACTCGCGCCGGAAGATATTCGACAGGTGCACCTCGATGACCGGCAGGTCGGCGGCGTTCAGCGCGTCGAGCACCGCGACCGAGGTGTGGGTCAGCGCCCCGGCATTGAGGATGATGCCGTCGGCCGATTCGCGCGCCTCCTGGATCCAGTCGACGAGCTGACCCTCGTGGTTGGTCTGGCGGAATTCGACCGACAGCCCGTGCGCGGCGGCGCGGGTCTGGCAGCGCTCCTCGACGTCGCCGAGCGTGTCGTAGCCATAGGTCGCCGGCTCGCGGACCCCGAGCAGGTTCAGGTTCGGACCGTTCAGGATGAAGATTGTCGGCAAGCGCGCACTCCGCAGCGGGCGGCGGCCTTATAGCACGCGCGACGCGGCGGCGGGCAACACGCACCCCGCCGCGGCGTTCCCGCTATCGTTTCACGGCCGGGTTGCGCGCCGCCCGGCCAAGGGGCGCCGAATCCTCCGTCTATTCCGCAGCGGCGAGCGCGGCAGGAGCCGCGGCGGTCGCCGACGGAGTGCGCGAAGCCGCCCAGTAGCCGACCCCCATGATGCCGGCCCCGGCGATCGCATTGCCGATCGTCACCCACAGCAGGTTCCAGGCGAGACCGGTGACCGACACGGTTTCGGGGTGCGGCGCCAGCAGCGCGATCGACAGCAATGTCATGTTGGCGACCGAGTGCTCGAACCCGCTGGCGATAAAGGCGTAAAGGCACCAGAAAATCGCGATGCACTTCGCGGTGTCATTGGTCATCCGCTGCGACGTCCAGATCGCAAGGCAGACGAGCCAGTTGCAGAGGATGCCGCGGGCAAAGAGTTCAAGTGCCGGCGCGTTCATCTTGGCCGCCGCCACGTTGACCATCAGGTGGCTCTGTGACGCCAGCACGACCCCGCCGCCGCCTGCGACAAACAGCGCGCCGAGAACGATGCAGCCGGCGAGATTGCCGGTCCAGGTCATCGCCCAGCTTCCGGCGACGTCGCCCGCTCTGATCGTCTTTTTCAACCAGCCGATCGTCATGAACATCGTATGACCGGTAAAGAGTTCCGACCCGGCAAAGATCACCAAGGTCAGCGCGATGGCGAAGGAGGCGCCCATCGCTAGCGGCCTGATGCCGGGATCGAGATTGGAGCCGACGCTGAAAATCAAAATGATGCCGAGCCCGACATAGGCACCAGCCAACATCGAGCTGATAAAAAATGCGCCCGGCGAGCGCCGTAAATAGGCGGCCTTCGCGGCGGCCGCCTTAGCGAACTGATCGACCGTTTCGAGAAACATGGTTGTACTCCGTCGGCTTAATACACATCCCGCAGATAGCGGCCTTCGCGGGCAAGACGGGCGAGATAGGCTTTGGCGCCGGCCGCATCCATGTGGCCCTCCTTGGCGATGATGTAGGTGAGGCCGCGATCGACATCGCGCGCCATCTTTTCGGCGTCGCCGCAGACATAGAGATACGCGCCGTCTTCGAGCCAGGCCCAAAGCTCTGAGGCGTTTTCGAGCATGCGGTGCTGGACGTAGATTTTGTGCGCCTGGTCCCGCGAAAACGCGGTATCGAGCCGCGTCAGCAACCCGTCGCGGCAATAGCCGGTCAGTTCGTCCTCAAAGAGGAAATCCTGGGCGCGGCGCTGATTGCCAAAGAACAGCCAGTTGTGGCCCTTGGCGCCGGTCGCCTGTCGTTCTTCGAGAAAAGCGCGGAACGGAGCGATGCCCGTGCCCGGACCAATCATGATGACCGGCTTGTCCGATGCCGGCAGCCGGAAGCTCTCGGACTTGCTGATGTAAACGGGCACCGTATTACCCGGCGGCAACCGGTCACTGAGAAAAGTTGAGGCGACGCCGCCGCGGTCTCGCGCGCGCAGCTTGTAACGGACGACGCCGACCGCGAGATGCACCTCCCGGGGCGTCGCTTTCGGCGACGAGGCGATCGAATAGAGCCGCGGAAGCAGCGGGTCGAGCGCCGAAATCAGCTCCGATAGCGGCGGCCGCGCGGAGGGGAATGCTTCGAGCAGATCAAGCAGGTCGGCGTTGTCCGGACCCACGCCGGGATAACCCTCCGCCATCGCCTGCAGGATTCGCGATTCCTCGCGGTCATGCGCACGTGAGGCCAGCACTTCGACTGCCTCATCGGAAATGCGGCGGATTTCGCAGGCTTCACTGAGCGCCTCGATCAGCGGCCGTTCGACGCCGTCGGGTGACTGCACTGGCGTATCCGGTGACGCGCCCAAGCATTCGATGATCGCCGCGACCAAACCGGGATCATTGCGCGCCTTGATACCAAGACTGTCGCCGACCTCGTAATGCAGCTCGCCGTCAGTCGCGTCGAGCACGACATGCCGCGTGTCCTTTTCGGCGCCCGTCGCATGAAGTGGCACTGCCTGCCGCAACCGCGCCTGCAGAGGCGCCGCGGCGCTGCTCACCGCCTCCTGCTGAGGTACGGGTACGGCCGGCGCAGTCGGAATGGTCGCTTTGGCCGCCACGGGCGCTCCGACCGATCCTGCGCCGATTTCGGCAATCAGTTCTTTGAGCTTGCGCGAGGTTGCCTTGCCGCCGGGGACACAACGGGTGAGCGAAGGCTCCGCACCGCTCGTGATCGCCGCCGCATAGGTCTCGCAGAAATAGCCGCATTGCCCGCAATCGAGTTGCGCCATTGCCGCCATCAGCACGTGCTGGGGCTTGTGGCCGGCGGCCATTTCCAGTCGTTCGTCGAGCGACAAGAGCGGGTCGTGCCATGGCAGATCTTCGGGTTCCGGTTCCGGCTCGCGCGCAAAGGATGGCATCGCCGCTGTTGCTGGAAGCGGTGCGACGTCATCGAGGAAAACACAGGCGAGATATCCATCAAGCCAGGCGCGTTGGACCGATGAAAACGGCGCGTTGTCGGGAAGGCGAGGGACTATGTTCATGTCTTTTGGCCCACCTCACGCCGCCCGCGAGACCGGCGTCAGCATCGCGCGCAGTTCGGCGTCGCTATGTCGCCCGGCAAAAGCGTAAAAGCTCTCGTCGTCGCGGCGATGCGCGAGATAGGCGCGCAGAAGCGCCTCGACCCGCATCGGCACTTCCTCGGCCGGTATAGACTGGACGATTTCACGCCCCAGCCGCTGCTCGGCGCCCGCACCGCCGCCGACATGCAGGTGATAACCTTCGATCTCATCGTCGCCGCCCGCATCGACCTTCGTCGCCAAGAGGCCGATATCGCCAACGATGTGCTGCGCGCAGGAATTCGGGCAGCCGGTGAGGTGAATGTTGAGCGGCGTATCCAGCACCACCCGCGCATCGAGATGATCCGCCAGCGCCAGCGCGTGCCGCTTGGTGTTGGCGAGCGCAAACTTGCAGCCGACATTGCCGGTGCAAGCGACAAGGCCGCCGCGGATGGCGCTGGCCTTGATACCGAGGCCCAGCGCTTCGATCTCGGCGGTTGCCGCCGCCACGTCCGCCTGCGGAATGTCCGAGATCAATAAGTTCTGCCACACCGTCAGACGCAGCGTTCCAGAACCGCAGCGCTCGGCGATACCGGCGAGGCCGCGCAGCTGCGCACTTGTCACCCGGCCGACGGGAAAGACGACCCCGACGTAAGAAAGCCCCGGCTGCGCCTGCTCGTGGACGCCGATATGCCCGTAACGCTCGATCGGTCCGCGCGGCTCGTTGATCTCCAGCGCGGCATGGCGCCATGGAAACGGCAGATACGCCGCCGCCTCTTCGACCAGCTTGGGAATGCCCCAGCGGTCGATCAGGTACTTCATGCGTGCCTTGTGGCGATCCGTGCGGTCGCCGTTGGCGATGAAGGCCTTGACGATCGCGACGGCGGCCGGAACGACCTCTTCCGGCTTCAGCAGCACGCCGGCATCGGCGGCGAAGGCCATGTGCCCCGTGAGCCCGCCCAGCGCCATGCGGAAATAGACCCCCTCCGGCACCTCTTTTCCTGGCCCCACGCTGACCGCCGTAAAGCCGATATCGTTCGTGTCTTCGAGTACCGACAGCTTGCCGCCGCCGTCGAACGCGATGTTGAACTTGCGCGGCAGGCCGTAAAGCTCGCGGTGATTAAGGATCAAGTGATAAAGAGCGCGGCACAGCGGTCGCGTGTCGTAAAGCTCCTGCGGGTCGACCCCGGCGGCGGGACTGCCGGTCAGATTGCGAATATTGTCGGCGCCTGACCCGCGCGATGTCAGCCCGAGTTCGTCGATCGCTTCAAGGACCTCAAGGGGATGGCTCGCGCCGATCTCGCGGATCTGCAAATTGGCGCGCGTCGTGATGTCGACATAACCGCCGCCGAAACGCTCGGCGACATCGGCAAGGCCGCGGGCCTGGTCCGCTCGGACAATGCCGCCCGGCAGGCGCAACCGCAGCATGAACGCGTCCTGGTTCGGCGCGACATAAAACAGCCCGTGGAATTTGTGGCGGAAAATATCGAGCCCCTTGGGGAATCGACCCGCCACGGCATTGGCGGCGATCTCATCCCAGATGTCAAAGGGGTGCTTCTCGCGCTTCGCGACTTCCTCGGGCACAAGCTTGCCGCCGGCCGCGATGGTCCGATCCTGCGCCTCATAATGGATCGCCATTGGGTCGGCCGCGTACGGATTTGCCTGGTTCGCCGGACCGCGGCTTGCCGCTCCGTTGGGCACGGTGATGCCGCGTTTGTTGGCAATCGCGGTAATGAAGCCTTCGAGATACTGCTTCTGTTCGTCCGTAAAGCCCTGATCTAACGCCATTAATCTGCCACTAA
>NZ_JAFAVV010000336.1 GCF_019242285.1 Bradyrhizobium sp. | reverse complement strand
ACGGAGTTGGAACGGTTGACGATCTTCAACGCGGCGGAGCTGTCGCGGCGGCGCCGGGCACGGGGGTTGAAGCTCAACTATCCCGAAGCCGTCGCCATCATCACCGACGAAATCCTCGAAGGTGCCCGCGACGGGCGTTCGGTCGCCGACCTGATCGGGTTCGGCTCGACGATCCTGACGACCGAGGACGTGCTGCCCGGCATTGCCGCGATGATGCCGATCATCCAGGTCGAATGCGCCTTTCCCGACGGCACCAAGCTGGTCACCGTACATGAGCCGATCCGTGCTGCGCCGGGAAGCGCGGCCGACACCGAGCATCCCGGCCGGATCGCGGCTGCCGATGGTGAGGTCGAGCTCAACGCCGGCCGTCGCCGCACCACGTTGACGGCGGTCAACACCGGCGACCGGCCGATCCAGATCGGCTCGCACTTCCATTTCTTCGAGGTCAACAAGGCCTTGGAATTCGATCGCGCCGCGGCCTTCAACATGCGGCTCGATATTCCCGCAGGCACGGCCGTGCGTTTCGAGCCCGGTGCCTCGAAGGAGATATCCCTGGTCGAGTTCGGCGGCCGCGCCGAACTGACGGGGCTGAACAACCTGACCAACGGTGTAGGCAACGATCCGCAAACACGCGACGCGGCATTGGCGCGCGCCAAGGCGCGTGGCTTCCGCGGCGCCTGATTTCGAGGAGATGTAGATTTGGCCGTCATCGACCGCCGTGATTACGCAGCGCTCTATGGACCGACAACCGGCGATTCCGTCCGCCTCGGCGACACCTCGCTGGTGGCGGTGGTCGAGAAGGACCACGCCGTCTATGGCGACGAGTGCCTGCATGGCGGCGGCAAGACGTTGCGCGACGGCATCGGCATGGCCGGCATCACCAGCCGCGAGGGCGCGCTGGATTTCCTGCTCTGCAACGTGCTGGTGATCGATCCCGTGCTCGGCATCGTCAAGGGCGATCTCGGCGTCCGGGGTGGCCGCATCGTCGGCTTCGGCAAGGCCGGCAATCCCGCCATCATGGATGGCGTCGATCCGCGCCTGATCGTCTCCACCGGCACCACGGTGCGCGATTGCGAGGGCCTGATCGCGACCCCCGGCGCGATCGACGTTCACGTGCATTTCGACAGCGCGGGCCTCGTCGAGCATGCGCTCGCAAGCGGCATCACCACCATGATCGGCGGTTCGCTCGGCCCGATCACGGTCGGCATCGATTCCGGCGGCCCCTTCAACACCGGCAAGATGCTGCAGGCCGCCGAGGCCTGGCCGATGAACTTCGGTTTCCTCGGCCGCGGCAACTCCCATCGCGCGCCGCCGATGATCGAGCAGCTCGAGACCGGCGTGATGGGCCTGAAGCTGCACGAGGACTGGGGATCGATGCCGGCCGCGATCGACACCTGCCTCGAGGTGGCCGACGACCATGACTTTCAAGTGCAGATCCACACCGACACGCTGAACGAAAGCGGTTTTGTCGAGAATACGCTGGAGGCGATCGCCGGCCGCACCATTCACATGTACCACACCGAGGGTGCCGGCGGCGGCCACGCACCCGACATCATCCGCGTCGCCGGCGAGATGCACTGCCTGCCGTCATCGACCAACCCGACCAATCCGTTCACGGTGAACACGTTCGACGAGCATCTCGACATGACGATGGTCTGTCATCACCTGAACCCGGCGATTCCGGAGGACGTGGCGTTCGCGGAAAGCCGGATCCGCGCCCAGACCATCGCGGCGGAGGACGTGCTGCACGACATCGGCGCGATCTCGATGCTCGGCTCCGACAGCCAGGGCATGGGCCGCATTCACGAGGTGATCTGCCGGACCTGGCAGCTCGCCTCGAAGATGAAGGACCAGCGCGGCACGCTGCCGGAGGACGCGCCGGGGCACGGCGACAATGCGCGCATCCGCCGCTACATTGCCAAATACACCATCAATGCGGCGAAGACTTTTGGCATTTCCGATCATGTCGGCTCGCTGGAGGACGGCAAGATCGCCGACATCGTGGTGTGGCGTCCGGCCTTCTTCGGCATCAAGCCGGAGCTCGTGATCAAGGGCGGGTTCATCGCCTGGGGCGCGATGGGCGACAGCGCAGCCTCGCTGATGACCTGCGAACCGATGCTGATGCGGCCGCAATGGGGTGCCTTCGGCCGCGCACCCTCGGCGCTGTCGGCCTGCTTCGTGCATCCTTTGGCGATGGAGCGCGACCTCGCGGGCTCGCTCGGACTGTCGAAGCGTCTGCTGCCGGTGCGCAATACGCGAAAACTCTCCAAGCGCGACATGCTGTGGAACGATGCCTGTCCAAGCGTCACGGTCGACCCGGAGACGTTCGATGTGTTCGTCGACGGCGTGCTCGCGACCTGCGAGCCCGCGCGCGAATTGCCGCTGGCGCGGCGCTATATGCTGAGGTGAGGCGATGCAGGAAAGCGTTCGCATCGATTCGAACGACGCAAAGCCGACCGTCGCGGCGCGGGTCGGAATTGGCGGCCCGGTGGGCTCGGGCAAGACCGCGCTGATCGAGGCGCTGATCCCGGTGCTGAAGCGTCGCGGCATCGATTTTGCCGTGGTCACCAACGACCTCGTCACCAGGGAGGATGCGGAGCGGCTGCGCCGCTCCGGCCTGATCGATCCGGCGCGGGTGGAGGCGGTCGAGGCGGGCGCCTGCCCGCACACGGTGATCCGCGAGGACCCGACGCTCAACATCGCCGCCGGCGACGATCTCGAAGCCCGCTTTCCCGGCCTCGAGCTGATCCTGTTCGAGTCCGGCGGCGACAATCTGGCATCGACCTTTTCGCTCGACCTGGTCGACTGGTGGATCTTCGTGATCGACGTCGCCGGCGGCGACGACATTCCGCGCAAGAAAGGGCCGGGCCTGCTGCGCTGCGACCTGCTCGTCGTCAACAAGATC
>NZ_JAFAVV010000166.1 GCF_019242285.1 Bradyrhizobium sp. | reverse complement strand
CGTTCTGGCATCAAAACACCGGTTACCTGCCGATTACCCGCGCCGCCTTCGACCTCACCCGGGCGCAGGGCTTTTACGACCGCAATCCCGGCGCCTCGATCTCGATCGAGGAGGTCACGCTGAAGCCGCCGACCGACAACTCCAAGGGCATCCGGCTCGGCTCGTTCGTGCTGGTGCGCGACGTGATCGAGGAGGAGCTCGAGCAGGTGTTCGCCGGCAAGCGATCGGCGCAGGCCGCGATGGACAACGCGGTCGAGCGCGGCAACCGCCTGCTCCGCCAGTTCGAGCGCGCGAGTCCGGATCGGTAATGTTCCTTTCCCGTGCGTCGTCATGACGGCATCGCTGCCGGACCTGGCTGATTTTGACTCCTATCGTACCTGGCGCGCCGATCCCGCGCGCTGGCTGTCAGCGGCGATCGACATTGCGCGCGGCCATCGCGTCGCCGCGAACGCGCCACGGATTTTCTCGACCGGCACCAATCTCGTCGTAGCGCTCGACGACCGGCTGATCCTGAAGATTTTTCCACCCATGCTCCGTCCGCAATTCGTCTCCGAGTGCGCTTCGCTGTCGGTGCTTCATGGCCGGCTTCATATTCCGATCCCGGAAATCATCGCCGCAGGAGAGCGCGACGGCTGGCCCTATCTCATCACCACGCGGCTATCCGGCGTGCTGGGTGCGGAAGCGTGGCCTCGGCTGTCGGAGGCGGACAAGGAATCTGTGCTTGGCGAGATCGGCCAGACCATTGCGGCGGTGCAGCGCGTTCCTCCCGGTGATCTGCTGCGGATCGAGCCCGCCTGGCCGGACTTCATGCGCCGTCAGATCGCCGGATGCCGCACGCGGCACGAACGCCTGGGACTGCCTGGGAAGTTTCTGGACGGTTTGGACGGCCTGCTGGGCGACGCGGCCTCGTTGATTCCGATGGATGCGCCGCCGGTGATCCTGACGGGCGAGTACATTCCGGAAAACTTCCTTCTGAACGAGCAAGGCGGGCGATGGCGTGTCGCCGGGCTGTTCGATTTCGGCGATGTGCTCACCGGCTGGCGCGATTATGATCTCCTCGGTCCCAGTGCCTTCATGGCTGCCGGAAGGGCGCGCCGCGTGCGCAGCCTGCTGGAGGGTTTCGGCTATTCAGGTGCCGATATCGATTTCACCTTGAAGCGCCGGCTGATGGCGTTGATGCTGCTGCACCGCGCCAGCGATCCGCTGAAGCACATCTGCATCGACGGCTGGCAGCATCAGGCCGGCGATCTCATCCAGCTTCAAGAGCTGATCTGGCCGAATTGAGGGTCGGGAGTCGGACGACGTGAGGAGGACTTGATCCCTGCATCTGCCTGCAAATTGAGCAGAGATGTCGCCCGGTATGCAGCGAACCTGGCGGCTAGCTGTATTCATCAGTCCAGTCATGCGCTTAAGAGCCAAGTCGGGGCTGATTAAATCTGGCACAAACCTTGCGACTGCTGCTCGTGCCGATGTCTCGAGGAGCAAGAAAGGAGCGTGATGGTCTCCGATTCGCTGGACGCGTACATCGATGCCGTTGCCGAGGCGCTGGCGCTGCCGCTCGAGGAAGCCTGGAAGCCGGCAGTGCGAGCCAATCTCGACGTGTCGCTGCGGCTCGCGCGGCTGGTCGACGAATTCGCGTTGCCCGACGAGACCGAGCCGGCCAGTGTCTTCACCGCCTGATCACGCCATGTCCGCCGCCGAGATTGCGCAGTCGGTTGCTGCGCGCCGGATCTCCGCGCTCGAAGCGACCGAAGCGGCGCTGGCGCGGATCGCGCAGTTCGACACCCTCAATTCGTTCACCGACATCACCGCTGAGCGGGCGCAGGCCACGGCGCGCGCCATCGATACCGCGATCGCGGCCGGGAAGCAGCCCGGTCCGCTCGCCGGCGTGCCGTTCGCGGTGAAGAACCTGTTCGACGTAAAGGGGCTTCCGACCCGCGCCGGATCGAAGATCAACCGTGACCGGCCGCCTGCACCGCGCGACGCGACGCTGATTGAGCGGATGGAAGCCGCCGGCGCGGTCTTGGTCGGCGCGCTCAATATGGGTGAGTACGCCTACGACTTCACCGGC
>NZ_JAFAVV010000001.1 GCF_019242285.1 Bradyrhizobium sp. | reverse complement strand
ATCAGCTCCTGGGCAATTTCGGCATGTTCTCGACAAAGCCGTTGTAGCAGGCGAGCCGCTCGTCCTCTTCCTTGGTGAACTTGCAGTCGTTGACGCCCTTGGCGGTCATCACCTTGGGCTTTGACGCTGGCAGGATCACCGCGTCATAGCAGCTCAGCCGCTCCTTGGTGCCGTCGTCGATATCGAGGCACTCCTGCAGGCGCACCGCAGTCGGCTGCGATTTTCCCGCCACCTTGGCGGCACGCGGCTTGACCTGGACCAGCGGCTTGTCGCCGACCATCGGCGGACCGGCCTGCGCCAGCGCAGCAGCCGAATAGAGCACCGCGGCAACCGCGATTAAGGTTCTCATGTCATTCACCACTTGAAGCGTCGTTGAAAGATCGAGGCGGGCCCCGGCCGCAGGCCGGCCCATTTGCCGAACGGGCTTTAGCCTTCCGAGGCCAGCTTTTCCAGACCCCGAGCTGCTTTCGCGGCGGCCGGCTCTGCCGGCGAGGCACCCCGCGGGTGATAGCAGATATATCCATGCATATGCATGAATCTTTATCATGCGGCGCATGACGCCGGGCTATTTCGCCGTGCCGGAACGCGCAGCCACCGGCACCTGGCTGAATACCGTCGCCGGACAGGTCGCAACCAGGCGGTCGAGCGCACCGGCCAGTCCTTCGCTGGAGAATTTCGTCACGTGAGACGGTCGCTTTCCGTCCGGCGCCTGCGACGTCTCGGTGAGATCGAATTGCGGCTGGCCCGAGAGCGATCCGAGCGAGCTGCGATCGATCCGCATGGCCCAGATCTCGTAGCCGGACGCCGATCTGTGGGTGGTGAAGAACAGCGGCTTCAGCTCGCCGTTCGAGATCGACACGGTGGGAGAGAGTGCATCGGACGCGGCCTTGCGCTGGAAGTCCAATTCGAACTGATTGGCGTTGAAGCAGAGCAAGCGCCATCGCAGGGTCCGATAGGACTTCTCACCGCCGTCGAGGTGAAGCGCGGCCTTGCCGACCATGCTGCGTACGTCGTTCTCGAACTCCCACGGCGTCTCTGCGACCTCGCGCCGGTCGATGCCGAAGCGGGCAATCTCCTCGCGGGTCAGGACGTGCACGTCCGTGAACTTGACGGTGCGGGCAAGCGCGAGCAGCCCGGGATCGGCGCCGACCTTCTGCAGATAGCCGGCGATCAGCCGATCGGCGCGTTCGAGCCCGCTCGCCACCGCCGCCGTGCGCATCTCCTGGGTCGCAACGCCTCCGTTGAAACGCAGCACCACCCGGGGCGAGTGGACGCCGAGCACCGCGTCGGGCGGGATTTCGCGGGTCGCGGCGCCCAGAATGAGATAGGGGCACGCCGAGGCGCAGATCGCGCCGCGCGTCCAGAGATCACCATGCAGTTCGCGCCCGGACTGCTTCAGCCTGCTGCACGCCGCGCCGTCCTGGGCCTCGAAACCGCATTCGGTGACCACCGAGCGCCCGACCCGAGCGACCACCGGCCTCTCGCGCAGCATTGCGCCCATGGCTACCGCCTGGTCCAGATTGCCGCCTGGCGAGTTGAAATAGATCGGAAGATGACGGTCACCGAGCTGGCTCAGGAACTTGCGGAAGCGGAGCGCCGCGGCCGCATCGATCTTGCCGTCGGCGGCGATCCAGCGATCGCATCCCCGCCCACAGCTCTCCGGCTGCCCCTTGACGACGTAGAACAGCATCGGCCCGTCGGCTGCCGTAATACGCGGCGATGGCTTCGCCGTCGGCGGTCCAGCGGTCTTGGGCACCGCAAACGTTGAGGGTTTGGGCGCGGCAGGCGGAAGCGGCCTCGGTGCTGCGGGTGCCAGAGTCTTTGGCGCTGCAAAGACCGGCCCACAAAGCAGGGAGACGGCTAGGAAGCGTCGGATCCACGACGTAACAGGGGGAGACATCGAAAGCGAAACCAGGACGCCAGCGCGCTTTGACGTTGTATCAGGTTCTCGCCCCGTCGCAACGCTGCGGTTGGAGCAGTTCCGAGGAAGCGCGGATTTGACCGTATGGCCGGTTGCGCGGCCCGAATCGCCTGCTATATCGCTGCTTCCCGCTTACCTGCGCTCGTTCGCAGGAGTGAGCCTCAAGGAGACTGACATGACCGACCAGCGCAAATCCGAGTCCGGATTCCAGTACAGCATCACCAATCTCAAGCCCGCCGAGACGGCGTCGAAGATCACCCTCACCTTCCCGGACGGCTCGAAGCGCGAGTTCCCGAAAGACACCACCGGTCTCGATGTCGCCAAGGGCATTTCGCCGTCGCTCGCCAAGCGCACGGTGGCGATTGCACTGGACGGCGAGCTCGCCGATCTCAATGATCCGATCGGGCAGGACGCGAGGATCGAGCTGATCAATCGCGAGGAGCCACGCGCGCTTGAACTGATCCGGCACGACTGCGCGCATGTGCTCGCAGAAGCCGTGCAGTCGCTCTGGCCGGGCACCCAGGTCACCATTGGTCCGGTGATCGAAAACGGCTTCTACTATGATTTCTTCCGCAACGAGCCGTTCACGCCGGAAAACTTTGCCGCGATCGAGAAGAAGATGCGCGAGATCATCGCCCGCGACAGGCCTTTCACCAAGGAGGTCTGGGATCGCGAGAAGACCAAGCAGGTGTTCCGCGACAAGGGCGAGGCCTTCAAGGTCGAGCTGGTCGACGCCATTCCCGGC
>NZ_JAFAVV010000955.1 GCF_019242285.1 Bradyrhizobium sp. | reverse complement strand
TCTCGGCGAGCTGAGTGGATCGTTTGGTGAGCGGCCTTGACCGAAGGTTGTGGCCCGCATGAGCGCAGCGACATGCGGGAGCGTGCTTGCCGAAGGACCCGGATATCGCTCCGCTCATCCGGGCTACGACTCGTGGGCTGTAGCCCGCATGAGCGCGAGCGACATGCGGGATCGTGCTTAACCAAAAGGACCCGGATATCGCTTCGCTCATCCGGGCTACGACTCGTTCTGTAGCCCGCATGAGCGCAAGCGACATGCGGGATCGTGCTTAACCAAAGGACCCGGATGTCGCTCCGCTCATCCGGGCTACGACTCGTTCTGTAGCCCGTATGAACGCAAGCGACATGCGGGAGCGTGTCTGCCAAAAGACCCGGATATCGCTTCGCTCATCCGGGCTACGACTCGTTCTGTAGCCCGCATGAACGCAAGCGACATGCGGGATCGTGCCTGCCGAAGGACCGGATGTCGCTCCGCTCATCCGGGCTACGAGTTCTCCAGTTTCGCGAACAGCGCCTCGATGACGGCGCGCTGGCCCTTGGTGATCTTCGTCAGGGCTTGCTTTCTGCCGAACCATGCGGCGCGGTCGGCTTCCGGAAATTCCGCGGTGCGGCCCGAACGCGGCGGCCATTCCATCGTGAATTTGTTGCTCCTGAACGCCGAGAGATCGAACGCGCCCTCGACCGCCCAGGCGTGCACGAGCTTGCCGCCGGCCTGCTTGAACACGCCCAGCGCGATGAACGGCCCGGTCGGCGGCGCTTGACCGGTTTCCTCCTCGAACTCGCGCCGCGCGGCGGCGAGCGCCTCCTCGCCGTGGTCGAACAGGCCCTTCGGGATCGACCATGCGCCCTCGTCCTTCTTGGCCCAGAACGGTCCGCCGGGATGCACCAGCAGCACCTCCGCTGCGCCGTCCTGGCGGCGATACATCAACAGGCCCGCGCTCTGCCTGGGCATGCGTAGCTCACCTACCGCGCCAGCGATGCCACGCCCTCGATCTCGATCAGCATCTTCGGATCGGGCAGCGATGCGACCACGCAGGTGGTGCGTGCCGGAAACGGCGCCGGGCCGAACGCGTCGGCGTAGAGCCGGTTCATCGTCGCCACGTCCGATGCGCGCGTCAGCAGCACGTTGACCTTGACGAGATCGCGGAAGCTCGCGCCGGCCTCGTCCAGGATGCGCGTGATGTTCTTCACGACGAAACCGAACTGCGCCTCGAAACCATCGGGCAGGCCGCCCTGGTCGTCGAAGCCGGGAATGCCGGAGATGAACAGGAGATCGCCGGCACGGGCGGCGAAGGAGAGCGGCGGCGCCTTGACGTGCGGCGGGGCGGGGAAGTGCTGGATCGGCATGTCGTATCCTCTATCTCTTGGGGCACGCCAGCTTAGTGGCATCGGGGTGGGTTGCCAGCCCCGGATTTGCCGCTGCCCGCCTTCAAACCGCCGCGAGCACCCAACATGTCCATGGGCCGGCAGGGCTGAATGCCTTCTGGATTTGGCCTCGCCGATCCGGCATGGTCCGCGCGCCTGCCAGACATCATTTGGGGAGATCGATCCATGAAGATTGCATCCGTTGCTCGCGCGGCGCTGGTCGTGCTCTTAGCCCTTGCGGGCGTCACCTGTGCCCATGCCGACGAGGGCTATGTGTCGCTCGTGATCTACAAGGGCGGCTGGATCATCGGCGGCTCCGGCGGCAGCGGCGTGCTCAATTTCCACGGCCGGCGTTATCCGCTCTCCACCGGCGGCCTCGATTACGGCCTCGTTTTCGGCGGCTCCAAGACCATCCTGCGCGGGCGTGTCAGCAATATCTACTATCCGTCCGACGTCGCCGGCGTCTATGGCGCGGCCGGAGCCGGCATTGCCGTCGGCCGCGGCGTGCGCGGCATCGTGCTGACCAATCAGAAGGGCGCGGTGCTGGAACTGTCCGGCACCCAGGTCGGGCTGATGGCGAACGCGGATTTGAGCGGGCTTGCGATCACGATACGGTAAGGGTAGCCCGCATGAGCGATAGCGGCATGCGGAACGGTTGGTGACCCGGATGTCGCTTCCGCCTTCGCTCTTGGAGCTATGGCGGACAGGTCGCTGATCCGGACTACGCCGGTACACGACTGGCAACGAAGGCGGGTTTCGCTCGCGCGCGACCCGCCCTACGCTGCTTCTCGGCGGCAAACGATTCGGGCGGTTCTGCGACGCCCGGCCGCAAGAACAAGGGCAAGAACAATGGCAAGAACAATGGAGAGGGTGCCGATGAAGCTGTCGCTCATTCTGCGCGCTGCGCTGGTTGCGTTCGTGGTTTGCATCGCCGGCTCCGCCGCCCGCGCCGACGAGGGCCAGGTGACGCTCGTCATCTTCAAGGCCGGCTGGTTCGTCGGCGGCTCCGGCGGCAAGGGCGTCCTGACCTTTCGCGGCCATACCTACGCCCTGACCACCGGCGGGCTCGACTATGGCCTCGTGTTCGGCGGCTCGCAGACCACGCTGCAGGGCCGCATCCGCAACATCCGCCAGCCCTCGGACATCGAGGGCGTCTACGGTGCGGCCGGCGTCGGTGTCGCGTTCGGCGCCGGCGTGCGCGGCATCGTGCTGACCAATCCGAACGGCGCGGTGCTGGAATTGGCCGGTAAGCAGCTTGGGCTGATGGCGAATGTGGACCTCAGTGGGCTTGCGATTCACTTGAATCAGTGAGCAGTCGCAGGCGTAGGGTGGACTAAGGCGCGCAAGCGACGTGCCCACCATTGTCTCGACAGCATCGCTTTTGGATGGTGGGCACGCTTCTATCTCTGCGTGGCATGCATCGGTGCACGGGGCCGCTTTGCCCACCCTACGCGCTGCTACGCTCATCCGTCACATGCGCCGCCAATTCCTGCCACGGCCGGATCGACCACGCCCCGGAGGCGGCGCCCGACGGCGAGGCCAGCACGAAGATCGCGGGCAGGCCGTCGCATGGCGGCTGCCGGCCGAGCGTGATCTTCGGCGTCGGCTTGCCGTAGAACAGGCTCGCCGCCTTCTTGCTGGTGAACGCGATCGTACCCGGCGCGTGGCGCCGCATCTTCGCGGCGAAGCCCGCGACATCGACGCCCGCCTTCAGCGCGACATGGTCCATGCCGGCGCCCGTCTTGCACAGGTCGGTGAAGCCGATGCCGAGATCGAGCAGCGCAGGAAACTCGTGCGGCTGATAGCGCCGCGGGGTCAGTCGGACCTCATGCAGCGTGCGCCAGAAGCGGTTCTGCGGATGCGCGTAGTAATGCCCGAGCGCCGCCGAGCGCTCGCTCGCCGCGGTGCCGACGAAGACGAGACGCAGGCCGTGCTTGAGCTGATCCGGAAGGCGGTCCATGGCGAATAGGTGAAGGGCAACGCCGATGCGGGTCAAGCCCGCACCCCGCGAGCGTCAGCGAGACGCGGGATGTTGCCTCCGAAACACGAAGAGAAGCGCGAAGATTGTTAAAGGCCATGCCACTGCGCCAATAAGAGCCGCTACTGCAGTTAGCAGTGTGGACGATGCTTCCATCATTTCATCTGATCAGCAAAGTCGAAGTTGCAAGTGATATATCGGAAATCATTAGTAGGTTATTGCGAGGCGTCACAAAATGCAATCAAGAATTGCAGGCGGCCAGTGGCTCTCTTGCCATGGTTCGCAACAAGCAAGTAGCCCGCATGAGCGAAACGACATGCGGGACGGGTTGCCCCGGATGTCGCTTTCGCTCATCCGGGCTACGCATGCTGCGGCATTATCGCGCCGGCTCCTTGCTTAGTTCTTCGGTTGCGACCGACTCGGCAGGCCTGGTCGAGCGGACCATCAGAAATGTTCCCGAGAGCGTCGTGCCAGGCAGCTTCCACCGCCCATCGATTTCGGTCGCCTCGGCATTGACCGAGCCCTCGTACAGCACCGTGTCGTAGCCGTAGCCGGGCGGTTCGTAACGTTTGACGAACGAAACCGCACTGCCGGATCGAGAGCCCGCAATCGAAGCGTTATGGGTGCTCAATGGGCAACCAGGGATCATGCAAGGCTCGGTCACGTTCCCTCCGAGCGCGCCACCGGACTCGATGAGCGTCGCCAGGAACGTGACCATTCCAGCATTCGGCTGAACGAAGGTGCCGTCCCAGACACCGGTCAGACTGTCGGTCATTGCGAGCCCGCGTCCGGCGCTCACAACACCCGATTGCTCTCCTTCACCTTCTCCGCATCGAGATACACACTCCCGCCCATCTCCCTGAACTTGGCGCTCATCTGCGCCATGCCGTCTTCGATCGTGCCCTTCATCGACATCCCGACGCCGGCCGGATCGTTCAGCGTCGCCGCATAGTCCCGCACGTCCTGGGTGATCTTCATCGAGCAGAATTTTGGGCCGCACATCGAGCAGAAATGCGCGACCTTGTGGGCTTCCTTCGGCAGCGTCTCGTCGTGGAAGCTCTTCGCGGTGTCGGGATCGAGGCCGAGGTTGAACTGGTCGACCCAGCGGAAGTCGAAGCGGGCGCGCGACAGCGCGTCGTCGCGGAGCTGGGCCGCGGGGTGGCCCTTGGCGAGATCGGCGGCGTGGGCCGCGATCTTGTAGGTGATGACGCCGGTCTTGACGTCGTTGCGGTCGGGCAGGCCGAGATGCTCCTTCGGCGTGACATAGCACAGCATGGCGCAGCCGAACCAGCCGATCATCGCAGCGCCGATGCCTGACGTGATGTGGTCATAGCCTGGCGCGATGTCGGTGGTCAGCGGGCCCAGCGTGTAGAACGGCGCCTCGCCGCACTCCTTGAGCTGCTTGTCCATGTTGATCTTGATCTTGTGCATCGGCACATGGCCGGGGCCCTCGATCATGACCTGGCAGCCCTTGTCCCACGCGATCTTGGTCAGTTCGCCCAGCGTCTCGAGCTCGGCGAATTGCGCGCGGTCGTTGGCGTCGGCGATCGAGCCCGGACGCAATCCGTCGCCGAGCGAGAACGAGACGTCATACTTGCGCATCAGGTCGCAGATCTCCTCGAAATGGGTGTAGAGGAAGCTCTCCTTGTGATGTGCCAGGCACCACTTCGCCATAATGGAACCTCCACGAGAAACTATGCCGGTGACGCGGCCCGCGGTGAGATGGATGTAGGGCAGGCGCACGCCGGCGTGGATGGTGAAATAGTCGACGCCCTGCTCGCACTGCTCGATCAGCGTGTCCTTGTAGAGCTCCCAGGTGAGCTGCACCGGATCGCCGTTGCACTTCTCCAGCGCCTGGTAGATCGGCACGGTGCCGATCGGCACCGGCGCGTTGCGCAGGATCCATTCGCGCGTGGTGTGGATGTTACGCCCCGTCGAGAGGTCCATCACGGTGTCGGCGCCCCAGCGGATCGCCCACACCATCTTGTCGACCTCTTCCTCGACCGACGAGGTCACCGCCGAGTTGCCGATATTGGCGTTGATCTTGGTGAGGAAGTTGCGGCCGATGATCATCGGCTCCAGCTCGGCATGGTTGATGTTGGAGGGGATGATGGCGCGGCCGCGCGCGATCTCGCTCCGCACGAACTCCGGCGTGATGAAGGCCGGCACCGACGCACCAAAACTCTCGCCGTCGGCGAGCGCTGCCTCGGCGCGCTCGAGCTGTTGCTTGCGGCCGAGATTCTCGCGCTCGGCGACGTAGATCATCTCCCTGGTGATGATGCCGGCGCGGGCGAATTCGAGCTGGGTGATCCTGTGGCCGTCGAGGCCGCGCAGCGGCTGGTGATAGGCGCTGAACGCACGCGCAGCCTTGTCGGCGGAGACGTTGCCGTTGTCCTCCGGCTTGATGACGCGGCCCTGATAGTCCTCGACGCCGCCGCGCTCCCTGATCCAGGCGGCGCGGTGGCGCGGCAGGCCGGCATTGACGTCGATGGTGACGGCCGGATCGGTGTAGGGACCGGAAGTGTCGTAGACCGGCAGGTTCGGCTCGCCGGCGCCTTCGGAGAGCATGATCTCGCGCAAGGGCACGCGCAGGTCGGGCGCGCCGTCAGGGGTCGCAAAGATCTTGCGCGAGGAGGGCAGCGGACCGGTGGTGACGGCGGGGGCGGTGGTATCCGGATTGGAGCGAATGTTCATGGGATCCTCCTTATCTCGATTTATCCGTCATTCCGGACGGGCCGCCGCAGGCGGAACGATCCGGAATCTCGAAGTTGTTGCGCGAGATTCCGGGTTCGCGCTTCGCGCCGCCCGGAATGACGGCCGTTGTTGGCGGCTGGCGTTGTGTCTCGTCTCATGCCGCCTTCACTTCCTCGCCCAGCCATTGCCGCACGCGCGCGTCGGGGTCGGCGTTCTGGGTGACGTCGGAGACGACGGCGATCGAATCGGCGCCGGCTGCGAAAATCTCGGCAGCCTGTTCGAACTTGATGCCGCCGATCGCGACCAGCGGGATGTCGCCGACGCGCTTCTTCCATTCCGTGATCTTCGCGATGCCCTGCGGCGCGAAGCGCATCGACTTCAGCGTGGTCGGGAAGATCGGGCCGAGCGCGACATAGTCGGGTTTTGCGGCAAGCGCGGTCGCAAGTTCCGCATCATCATGGGTCGAAAGGCCGAGCGTCAGCCCGGCCTCGCGGATCACCGCGAGATCGGCGTCGGCCAGGTCCTCCTGACCGAGATGCAGGTGCTGTGCGCCCGCGACGATCGCAGCGCGCCAATAGTCGTTGACGACGAGTTTCGTCGGCGTGCCCTTCGTCAGCTCGAGCGCGTCGGTCACGATCTGCAGCGCGTCGCCGTCGTTGAGATTTTTGGCGCGCAATTGGATCGTGCCAACGCCGAGCTTTGTCAAACGCTCGACCCAGGCGAGCGAGTCGACGACAGGGTAGAAGCGGTCAGGATACGGCATGCCAGAACGGAGTCCCGATCACAGGGGTGGAGGGGGAGGCGAAGTCGCGCGCTTCCATCAGCCCGGCTTCGTAGGCCGTGCGGCCGGCCTCGACGCCTTGGCGGAATGCGCCGGCCATCGCGACGGGGTCGGCGGCCTTGGCGATCGCGGTGTTGAGCAGCACCGCGTCATAGCCGAGCTCCATCGCTTCGGCCGCGTGCGAGGGCGCGCCGAGGCCGGCATCGACCACCAGCGTGACGTCGGGCAGGCGGTCGCGCAGCAGTTTCAGCGAGTCGCGGTTGATGATGCCGCGCGCGGAGCCGATCGGCGCGGCCCAGGGCATCACTACCTTGCAGCCGGCCTCGACCAGGCGCATCGCGACGGAAAGGTCTTCCGTGCAATAGGGAAAGACTTCAAAACCGTCATTGATGAGAATGGTCGCCGCCTCGATCAGGCCGACCACGTCGGGCTGCAACGTGTCGTTGTCGGCGATCACCTCGAGCTTGATCCAGCTTGTACCGAACAATTCGCGCGCGAGCTTCGCCGTGGTCACCGCGTCGCGCACGCTGCGGCAACCCGCGGTGTTCGGCAGCACGGTGACGTCGAGCTCGCGGATCAGTTTCCAGAACGCGTCGCCGGTCTTGCCGCCGGCGGCTTCGCGCCGCAGTGACACCGTGACGATCTGCGCGCCGCTGGCGCGGATCGCGCCCTGCATGATCGCCGGCGACGGATACAGCGCGCTGCCGATCAAGAGGCGGGAGGAGAAGGTCTTGTCGTAGAAGGTCAGCATCGATGTCTCCGCGAGTTGCGGTGTGCTCCCTCGTCCCGCTTGCGGGGAGAGGGCTGGGGTGAGGGGCTCTCTCCGCGAGTGCGCTCGTTGAGAGAGCCCCTCACCCGATCGCTTCGCGATCGACCTCTCCCCGCGAGCGGGACGAGGTGAAGGAAAGAGCGAGCCGTGACGGCAAGCGACACCATCCTCCTCACCCTCCCTGCCTCGGCGTGATGATCTCGATCTCGTCGCCGCTGTTGAGCGCCGTCTCGGCCCAGCGGCTCTTCGGCACCACGTCGTAGTTCACGGCGATGGCAAAATGCGTGCCCTCATAGTCGAGCTCGCCGAGCAGCGCGCCGATATTGGCAGATGCGATCTCGCGCTCCTCGCCGTTGACGATCACGCGCATCGCATCACCTCGTTGTCGATCTGGCCGCGGGCCACATAGTTCAAGGTCAGTTCGGCGAGCGCCGGCGCGATCAGGAAGCCATGCCGGTAGAGCCCGTTGACGTGGATGCGCTCCTCGGCATCGATCGTGATGCGTGGCAGGTTGTCGGGAAAGGCCGGCCGCAGGCCCGAGCCGAACTCGACGATGCGCGCTTCGGCAAAGGCCGGATGCACCGCGTAGGCCGCGCCGAGCAGCTCCAGCGCCGAGCGCACGCTGACGCCGGTATCCTCGGCCTCGATCGACGTCGCCCCCAGCATGAACAAATGGTCCTCGCGGGGGATGACGTAGAGCGGCCAGCGCGGATGCATCAGGCGCACCGGGCGCGACAAGGAAATCTCCGACGTCTCGACCAGGATCAATTCGCCCTTGACGCCGCGCAGCTCCCGCTCGCCATCGCGTGCGGCAAGCCCGCGGCAGTCGATCACGACGCCGTCGAGCTCGTCCGCGCGGACGTCGCTGTCGAACCTGATGGCGCCGCCGGCCGCGATGATCTTCTCGTGCAATTTCGGCAGCACCCGGCGCGGCTCGACATGGCCTTCGGCGGCGAAGAACAGGCCCTCGCGGAAACGCCCCGCCAGCGACGGCTCGAGCGCGGCGACGCCGCGCGCGTCGAGCCGCTGATGGCCGGAGGTGAGACGCGCGAAACGCTCATAGTCCGCGCGGTCGCGCGGATGCGCCAGCACCAGCGAGCCGTTGAACGGTGTCTCCGGCAGTTCGCGCCGCCACAGGTCGAGGGCGCGCAGGCCCAGGCGGCTGATCACCGGCTCGGAGGCCTCGGCCTCGCACCAGGGCGCCAGCATGCCGCCGGCCCAATGGCTGGTGGACAGCGTCATCGTGGCGTCGCTGCGCTCGTGCAAGGTCACGTCGCGTCCGGCCTGCGCGAACAGCAGCGCCTGCCAGGCGCCGGCAATGCCGGCGCCGATGATGGAAATCGGGGAATCTCCCCGAGGACTCTTGTCTTGGTACATCCCTGTCCCTTCGCCGGCATGACCCGGATCAGGTTCAAAGGGTCACCGCAAGCAGCGGTTTCTCAGCTCCTCCTCGGAGCTCCCCTCGGAACGAACGCAATGTAGGCAGATATGCCGGCGTGTCAACGCGGCGGAATGGGAGCGGCAGCATACGATGCAGCGCAGCATCGCTGCCGCCCGGGCGGCAGATGGCGACGCTCGGCGCGTACTACTTGTCGTCGGCCTGTTCGGTCGTATCAGCTTGATCGGTAGGCTTTTCGGCGATCTCGCGCGGCGCGGCCGTGCCGGGCGGCGGCTGCGGATTGCCGGATGATTCCAGCACACGGCCGGCGGCGAGCTCCTGCCGCTGGCGCTTCGCGATATCGTAATACCCGCTCGCATATAAACGCATGGCGCGATCGTGGTCGCCATTGGCGGCGCGGTAGGCGCCGCCAAGGTATTTCATGCCATAGGTCAGGTTGGTCGAGGGGTCGCGCAGGCCCTTTTCGTCGCCGCGATAGCCGAGGCCCCGGGCGGTGCCGAGCTTGATCTGCATCAGCCCGATGCAGCCGCCATGGCCGATCAGCTCCGGCTGGTAGCGGCTCTCGCGCAGGATCACCCGATGCGCCAGCGCTTCCGGAACCGCGTTCGCCCTGGCATGGGCCCGGATCATCGCATCGAGCTGGCCATGGCCGGCGTGCGCGAGCGACGGGGCGACCGCGAGTCCGAGCCAGAGTGGCGTGAGCAGGCGTCTCATGTCAGGCAGGTCCCCCGAGGTGCCCGCGCAGGATTCGCGGTTAACGCTTTACGCAGGCCAATTGAAGCCGTAGCCCGGCAAAGATGTGGCGAAATTCCGGATTTCGGCTCTTATCCGGCATGGCACGGTTTACCTGGAATTATGCACGGCCGTGGTTCGATCGGCCGATTCATCCCCAGGTCTGCTGCCCGAAGTCCGCTGCACCATGTCCCTGTCCGCCGTCACGTCCGCCGAAGCCGACAGAGCCCGGCGCGCGCCGCTGCCGCTCTGGGTCGGGGTCGCCGTCTATGTCCTCCTGGTCGTGGCCGGCAATCATCTGCTGATCGATCCCGACAGTCTGTGGCAGGTCACGGTCGGGCAGTGGATCATCGACCACCGCGCGGTGCCCGAGAGCGACGTCTATTCCTTCACCATGGCCGGCCAGCCCTGGATCTCGACCCAGTGGCTGGCGCAGGTGCTCTATGCCGAAGCCTACGGGCTCGCCGGCTGGAGCGGTGTGGTGGTGCTGGCGGCCTCAGGCGTCGCCACGACCTTTGCGCTGCTCGCGAACATCCTCGCCCGCCGCCTCAACGCCACCGCGACCCTGGTGTGCCTCAGCACCGCGCTGGCGCTGATGATGCCGCATTTGTTGGCCCGCGCGCACGTATTGGCGATGCCGTTCCTGGTGCTGTGGATCGGCGGACTGATCGAGGCCGCCGACCGGCGCACGGCGCCGTCGCTTTCGCTGCTGCCGTGGATGGCGCTGTGGGCCAATCTGCACGGGGGCTTCGTGTTCGGCCTGTTCTTCATTGCGCCCGCAGCGCTCGATGCGCTGGTGAGCGCCGAAGCGAGCGTGCGGAGAGGGCTTGCGCTGCGCTGGGCCGCCTTCGGCCTCGCCGCGCTGCTCGCGGCCTGCTGCACGCCCTATGGCTGGAACGCGATCCTCGCCTCGCAAAAGATCCTCGCGCTCGGCGGCGCGCTGCCGCTGATCATGGAATGGCGGCCGATGGATTTCGGCAGCGTCGGGCCGTTCGAGATCTGCCTGCTGCTGGGCACTGGACTCGCGCTGCAACGCGGCGTGACGTTGCCGCCGGTGCGAATCCTCATGCTGCTCGGGCTGTTGCACATGGCGCTGTCGCAGGGGCGGGCCGCCGAGGTTTTGGCGCTGGTCGCGCCGATGATCCTCGCTGCCCCCTTGGCGCGTCAGATCGCCGGCAGCGAAGCTGCTGCGCCGCATCCGTCGGCGCCGCGGCGCAGCGTGCTGTATGCTTGCGCTGCGATCGTGCTGATGGCGGGAACGGCGGCCTATGGCGCCGTCGCGCGCTTCGCACCGAACCTGCATGGTTCGCCGGTCAGGGCGGTCATCGAGCTGAAGAAGCTCCATGTCGACCACGTCTTCAACGACTATGATTTCGGCGGCTATCTGATCGCCAACGGCGTGCCGACCTTCATCGACGGCCGCACCGAATTGTTCGGCGAGAAGTTCTTCGTCGACCATAACGCCGCCTCCGGCTTGATGGAGCCGGAGAACCTGTTCCGCCTGCTCGACGCATATGCAATCGACGCCACGCTGCTGCGCACGCAGAGCCCAGCCACCAAGCTGCTCGACCACATGGATGGCTGGCAGAAGATCTATGCCGACGACATCGCGACCATCCATCTGCGTAAGCCTGATGCCATGCATACAAGCGGGCCTCTGGTGCAGCCGACGGCCCGCGCTGACCATTAAATTCAGCGGCGCCGGCGAATCCGTCGTGCAATTGACCAAGTTGGTTGTATAACGCGCATAGTAGTGGGGCGTGGGTGTTCCGGCAGCAAGGCTGTCTCGTTCTCGATCGAGCAACCAATAAAAGCCAAAGGGAGTGCGTCCATGGACCGAACAGGTTCCACCGATCTACCCCGGCAAAATCCCTGTGCGCAATGCGGCCAGCCGATCGCGTTTCCGGATTGGGTCGAAGCCGTGCCCGGCGGCGCGACCGCCTATCTCTGGCATTGTCGCGCTTGCAACTATCGCTTCGAGGCGGTGGCGTATTTCAGCGAGTCCGAAGCCGAGGCGAGGTCCCTCGCGGCTTGATCTTCCTCACGCGGCTTGGCGCTCGCGCTCTGGCCGCTGCGGAAACCGCAGGCGGGCCACCGGCCCGTGCGGCTCGCGGTCGTGCAGCGACAATTCGCCACCATGGGCGAGTGCGATCGCCTGCGCGATGGCGAGCGCAAGTCCGAAGCCGGTGGCGTCGTCCATGTTGCGGGCGCCGTCGCCCCGCACGAACGGCTCCAGCATCGCCGCCTTGTGCGCGTCCGAGATGCCGGGGCCGTCGTCGGCGACCTCGATGGTTATCCGCTCGCCGGCGACCGTGAGGCCGAGCACCACGTCGCCGCCGAACCGCACCGCGTTCTCGACCAGGTTGGTGACGCCGCGGGCGAGGTCGTCCGGACGTGCCATCGCCATGGCATGGCGCGGCCCGATATGGCTCACGCAATGGCCCATGTCGGCGAACTGCTCGCGGCGGCAATCCGTATCGCGAACGGAACCGGTTGTGAGTTCCAGGTCGGTTCCCTGAGCGGGGCGCTTGGAACCCGCCATGCCGCCATGCAACCTCGAAATCGACACGAAGCGCCGGAACCGCACCTGCAGATCGCGGTTCTCTCATCACCGATTCTGGATCAGGGAGAACCACGATGTTAGCTAAATATGTCACGACCGGCCTGGTCGGTTCGTTGATGCTGGCGGGCGCGGCGTTTGCGCAGCAGCCGACGACGACCGCCGACAAGGCCGATACCAAGGCCGCCAGCACCACCAGCAGCTCCTATCAGGGCGACTGGCGTGCGTCGAAGATCGCCGGGCTTTCCGTCTACAACGAGAAGAACGAGAAGATCGGCTCGATCAACGATCTGCTGATGGACAAGAGCGGAGCCATCAAGGCGGCGGTGATCGGCGTCGGCGGCTTCCTCGGCATGGGCGAGCATCTCGTCGCCGTGTCGTTCGACAAGGTGAAGTTCGTCGACACGCCGGTTCCGGCGTCGACCGCCTCTACCGCGCCGGCGGGCGGCAGCACCACCACGGGCTCGACCGCCAATCCGCCGACGACCACGTCTTCGACCAGCATGTCGAAGTCGAACCCCTGGTACCCTGATCACGCCGAGTTCAATGCCACCAAGGACGAACTCAAGGCCATGCCCGAGTTCAAATATTCGAACGAGTAAGGCGGCTCGATCACTCGGCTTGATGAAGACGCGCCCGGTCCCGGCCGGGCGCGTTTTGTTTTGTGCGATGCTCCCTGCTAGGCTCGAAAGCGGCAGGAGCACCTGCTGCCTGCCGCTTCAGACCGAACGGAGGACGTCATGAGTGAGAGCGTCTACAAGGTCATTGAGCTGGTCGGTACCAGCAAGGACTCCTGGGAGAAGGCCGCGGCAGCCGCGGTCGGCAGGGCCTCGAAGACCCTTCGCGATCTTCGCGTCGCGGAGGTCGTCGAGCTCGACATGCAACTCGATGAGACCGGAGGGATCGAAGCCTATCGCGCCAAGCTCAAGGTCTCGTTCAAATTCGAAGGCACCTGAGAGCAGGTAGGGTGGGCCAGGCGCAGCGTGCCCACCATCGGGGCATCACATTCGCTGAGGAATGGTGGGCACGGGCTCCGCGCGATGCGAAGCATCGTCGCGTTCGCGCCTTTGCCCGCCTGCGACTACGAAACTTCGTGCTCAATTCGTCTTCACCAGCGGGCAGCCGCCCTTGTCCAGCGGACGGAAGGCTTCGTCGCCGGGCACGGTGGCGAGCAGGTTGTAGAGGTCCCACTCGCCCTTGGACTGTTCGGGCTTCTTGACCTCGAACAGGTACATGTCGTGCACCATGCGGCCGTCGATGCGGATCTTGCCACCCTTGGCAAAGACGTCGTTGACCGGCATGGCGCGCATCTGCGCCATCACCTTCGGCGCCTCGTCGGTGCCGATCGCCTCGATCGCCTTCAGATAGTGCAGCGTCGCGGAATAGAGGCCGGCCTGGATCATGGTCGGCATGTGGCCGACGCGGTCATTGAAGCGTTTCGAGAACGCACGGGTCTCGTCGTTCATGTCCCAGTAGAAGCCGTCGGTGACGATCAGGCCCTGGCTCGCCTTGATGCCGAGCGAATGGGTGTCGGTGATCTCCTGCAGCAGCGCGATCATTTTCTGGCCGCCCTGCACGATGCCGAACTCGGAGGCCTGCTTCAGCGCGTTCTGGGTATCGCCGCCGGCGTTTGCCAGCGCCACCACCCTGGCCTTCGAAGCCTGGGCCTGCAGCAGGAAGGAGGAGAAGTCGGAATTGTTCAGGGGATGGCGGACGTCGCCGAGCACCTTGCCGCCGCTCTCCTTGACGACGTTGGCGGCGTCGCGCTCCAGCGCCATGCCGAAGGCGTAATCGGCCGTGATGAAGAACCAGCTGTCCTCGCCGCGCTTGACCATCGCCTTGCCGGCGACGTTGGAGAGCGCATAGGTGTCGTAGGTCCAGTGCACCGTGTTGGGCGAGCAGGCCGGGCCCGTGATGTCGGAGGAGCCGGCGCCGGAATTGATGTTGATCTTGTTCTTCTCGCGCGTCAGCGCCGAGACCGGCAGCGCGACCGAGGAAGTCGGCACGTCGAGGATCGCGTCGACCTTCTCGTTGTCATACCAGTTGCGCGCGATCTGGATGCCGACATCCGGCTTGTTCTGGTGGTCGGCGGAGATCACCTCCACCGGCCTGCCCTTGACCTTGCCGCCATAGTCCTCGACCGCCATCTGCACCGCGGCCAGCGATCCCTTGCCGGTGGCGTCGGCATAGAGGCTCGACATGTCCGTGAGCACGCCGAGCTTGACGACATCGTCGGAGATCTGGGCGTGGGCTGTGCCGTTCAAGGCGGCGAGCGCGAGGCTCGCCGCGAAGGCGGTCACGAGGGGTTTCATGGCTTTCTCCCGAGGGCTTTGACAGCTTCTGTTCGGGCGAGGTTCTAGCCGCATTCGCGTGGGGCCGCAAAGCCGAGGAAGCCGGTATATTTTGCTGCCTTCCAGGAACGTTTGCCACGCATCGAAACGGCTATGGTCCCGGCAGTCTCGTCAGGCGGACGTTCACCGTGCCGTCGGCTTCCATGATCACGCGTAGCGTGTTGGCGTCGAAGGCGATGTCGGCGAGGCGGAGCTCGTTGATGTTGGCCTCGACCTTCAGGCCGTCCTCGTTCTTCTGGAAGGCGGCGACCGCGTCGGCGATCTGCTTCTGCGCGGTGGCGGCGAACGGCTTCAGGTCGACGATCGTCCTCGCATAGAGCGCCTTCTGCAACTGCGGCATCGCCGCGCGCGCCGCGGTGCCGAGCAGCCCCTCCGAATCCACCGTGAGCTGGATGTCGCCGAGCCTGAGCGTCTGCGCGACCGGATCGAGCAGCGGCTTGCCCCAGATCCGGATGATGGCGTCGCCGCCGAAACCGAACAAGCTTTCCTTCTCCCTGGCGTGCACGTCGAGCGAGATCAGGAGCCGCTCGCCGGCCGGCGCGAGACTCGCGTGCTTCACCTTCACGTCGACCGGGCCCGATCCATCCTCCGGGAAGGTCCGCCCGGCGAATTCGCTGTTGAGGATCTGGTTGAGGTCGGTGAATGGCAGGTCGACCGGGACGGCGATGCCGACGCCGCCGGTGGTCGGCGGAATGATCGTGATCTTCTCCGGGAAAGGACAGTCGGGCCGGGTCTCGGCCGCGGTGATCCGCGTCTCCGCCTCGATGCCGATGATGGCCGTCACCGCCGAGGCACCGAGCGTCGGCTGCGCCGCGATCGCCTTGGTCGGCTTGATCTCGAGCCATATTGCCGGCATCGACGCCGCGGGGTCCGCGCTCCGCAGCAGCACCGAGCGGCAGATCTTGGACCATTCGTTGCGCGCCGCGCGCTCGAACGACCGGTCGGAGCGGATCCGCTCGCCGACCGCATTGATCTGCTCGGCCACGGTCTTGTCGATCATCGGCTTGATCTGCGCCGGCAGGTTGACCTTTGCGCCGGCCACCACAACGCTCGAATCGTTGAGCGAGACCTGCGCGCCGAGATTCGGTTCGACGAACCATCCCGCGGCGAGCTTCGGCCGTGCATTGATGACGACGTTGCCCTTGAGCTCGGCATTGGCATTGAGTGATTTGATGTTGATGCCGCCGATCTTGCCGGCCGCGGACGCGCCGAGCAGGCCGGCGATCGCGTCATTGACCTTGTCGTTGGTCTTGGCCGACAGTGATCCCGTGACATTGAGCTTGCCGGAGAGCGGGGTCGAGAACGACAGCGTGTCCTGGGCGCCGGTCACGGCGATCGGCCCGCGCGACGCGGTCCAGCCGACGTCGGCATTCTGCAGCACCGCCGTCGCGGGATGGTCGGTCTTGCCGGCGAAATCGCGCGGCGCGCTGCGCTCGGCGGCGTCGCGGATCGCTCCAAAGGTGATGGTGACGGGCGCCACGACGAAGGAGCGGCGCGAGGCCGGGGGCAGCGGCGACATCTTGGCAAGCTCGGGCATGGGAGATGTGCTGCGCGAAAACCAGTCCATTGCCGTCAGGCTGATCGCGAAGAACAACGTGAGCAGCACGCCGCCGATCACGACGACCTTCAGCCGCGTCATGATGAAGAGGGGTTCAAACCGCTTGGCCGGCTGGCTGGGTCTGAACCGTGTCGGTTTCGGATCGCGCATCAAGGTCCCGGGCTCATGAAAGCCCGCGACACTACAGGGCGCGGGGGCGCCGCGCCAGCACGGGACATTTCACAAAAAAGGCGCGTTCCATTCCCAACAAAATGGCCCCGGCAAGACGCCGGAGCCTGTTTCCGCCCTTTCGAGGTTGCGAAGTCTCGATGTCAGCGAACGACGCCGAGATCGGCGCGGCGATCCATCGGCAGCACGACCACCTTGGTGCCGACGTCGACGCGCGAATACAGATCGCTGACGTCCTCGCTGGTGAGGCGGATGCAGCCGGACGAGACGTGGCTGCCGATCGTCTCCGGCGCATTGGTGCCGTGGATGCGATAGACCGTGCCACCAAGATACATGGCGCGCGCGCCGATGGTGCCGCGCGCCTCGTGCGTCGCGTAGCTCACGGTCTGGCGGCCGAAGCGGGCGGGCAACTGGAACGGCGCGGCCTCGTCCTCGATTGGCGCGGCCTCGGTGGCGGGCGGCGGAGCGGCCGGGCCGGCGGCGCCAACAGCAATCGGAACGGGAAGAGCTGCGCCTCGGGCGCAGCGACCGCGGCGCCCGAAAAGGCGATGGTGCCGATCGCGAAAGCACCGAGGGTTGCACGGCGAGAGCTGGCCAGACATGCGCGGAGATTGAGCATCGGTCGTCCCCCTGATCGCCTGATCGGCGCCATTGGACAAAATCACTACCTGGGGAGGTTTCGGGACGTTTGCACCGGCTCCGGAAGTCGGTTTGGAGTGTTTCATGACGGTTTCGCGACATAGGAAGCGGGCAACGCCCCCAAAAAGATTGTTTGACAGTTCGATGAAGTCACACGCTTGAAATATCAATGTCCGATTTTGCGCCGGAATCAGGAATCACTCAACCGAGCCCGGATTTTGAACATGCGGACATTGATCGCGACCGATGCCTGGCACCCGCAGGTGAACGGCGTGGTGCGCACCTTGACGTCGCTGGCGCGCGCAGCGGCGAATCTGGGCACGCAGATCGAGTTCCTCACCCCCGACGGATTTCCCTCGTTCGGCGTGCCGACCTATCCCGGCCTGCGGGTGGCTTGGCCGAACCGGCGCGAGATCGCGCGACGAATCGACGCGGCGTCTCCGGATGCGATCCATGTCGCGACCGAAGGTCCGATCGGCTGGGCGGTGCGTGCCTATTGCCTGCGCAACAAGCTGCCGTTCACGACCTCCTACACCACGCGTTTCCCGGAATATGTCGCCGTTCGCACCGGCATTCCGGCCGCTGTCGGCTATGCCGTGCTGCGCCAATTCCACAATGCCGGCGCGGTGACCATGGTCGCCACCAACTCGCTGAAGCAGGATCTCGCCGCGCGAGGCTTCAGGAAGCTCGGCTTCTGGACCCGCGGCGTCGACACCGAGCTGTTCCGGCCCGATGAGCCGGCATTGCTCGATTTGCCGCGGCCGATCTTCATGACGGTCGGCCGGGTCGCGGTGGAGAAGAATCTCGACGCCTTCCTGTCGCTCGACCTGCCGGGCTCGATCGCGGTGATCGGCGACGGCCCGCAGAAGGCCGAATTGGAACGCCGCTACCCCAAAGTTCATTTCCTTGGGGAAAAGAAGGGCAAGGATCTGGCGTCCCATGTCGCTGCCGCCGACGTTTTCGTCTTTCCGAGCCTCACCGACACGTTCGGCGTGGTGCAGCTCGAGGCGCTCGCCTGCGGCGTCCCGGTCGCCGCCTTCCCGGTTACGGGCCCAAAGGACGTGATTGCCGACCGCCCGATCGGCGCGCTGGACAACGATCTGCGCAGCGCCTGCCTGCGCGCGCTCGGCATGTCGCGCGAGGCCTGCCGGGCGTTCGCGCTCGAACATTCCTGGGAGAGCAGCGCGAGGCAGTTCATCGGCAATCTGGCCGCCTTGCAGCCGAGCCGCCCGCTGCGGCCGGCGCAGGTGGTGGCGAAGCGAAGCCCGGCGCACGGCTGAACACCATCGTTGCAACCAAACAACAAACGAAGCGAGTGATAGTCCAATGGCACAAATCGTAAAGCTCGACGGCACGAGGCAGATGGATTTCGACCGCGAGATGGTCGAGCAGGCCTACGACCGCTGGGCACCGATCTACGACCTCGTGTTCGGCGGCGTGTTCAGCAAGGGCCGTGACGCCGCGATCCAGGCCACCAACAAGATCGGCGGCCGGGTGCTCGAGGTCGGCGTCGGCACCGGCATCTCGCTGCCGCTCTATTCGCCGAAGCTGCGCATCTTCGGCACCGACATTTCGGAGGCGATGCTGAAGAAGGCGAAGCAGCGTGTCGCCGAGAGCGGCCTGCGCAACATCGAAGGGCTCGCGGTGATGGACGCCGAGAAGCTCGAATTCCCCGACAATTCCTTCGATGTGGTGATGGCGCAATATGTCGTCACCGCTGTGCCGAACCCCGAGGTCGCGCTCGATGAGTTCGCGCGCGTGCTGCGGCCGGGCGGCGAATTGATCATCCTGACCCGCGTCAGCGCCGACGCCGGCATGCGCCGCTTCATCGAGCAGACGCTGCAGCCGGTGGTGCGCCGGCTGGGCTTCCGGACCGCCGAGTTCGCCTGGTCGCGCTACACGAAGTGGCTCGCGGACGCCAAGAGCATCGAGCTGGTCGAGCGCCGGCTGATCCCGCCGCTCGGCCATTTCTCGCTGGTGCGCTTCCGCAAGGTCGAGGTCGCCGCCGCGGCGTAGGCCGTCGCGGCCCAGGCGTCAGGCGGCGCGGTCAACCACGCCTTTCGCCCCGTCAAGCTTTTTAGAGGATTTCGAAGGTGAAAGTTATGTGACATTATGATGATGTCACATTACCTACATCGAATCTCTGTATTGGTCGCCTCGACTCAATTTTGGGGAGCAACATGATCAAGCACTTCGTGGAGCAGCTGCGCATCCAGCGCTGGGATGACCACCGCTACTACCATCACAGCCGGATCAACCAGAGCCTGCACTTCGTCAGCGCAGTGAGCTTCATGATCGGCTATGTCATGATGTATTTCGATCCGATGGTGTCCGCGCTGATCGGCTGGCTGGTCTCGATGACCTCGCGCCAGGCCGGGCATTTCTTCTTCGAGCCGCGCGGCTACGACCACCTCAACCACGCCACCCACGAGCACAAGGAAGACATCAAGGTCGGCTACAACCTGCGCCGCAAGGTCGTGCTGATGGCGATCTGGGCGCTGTCGCCCGTGGTGCTCTATGCCGATCCGACGCTGTTCGGCCTGCTCACGCCCTGGGTGTCGCCCGCCGACTTCGTCCGCGAGGTCGCCAAGCTCTGGCTGGTGATCGGCCTCGGCGGTCTCCTGTTCCGCGGCGTGCAGCTCTTCTTCATCCGCGATGTCGAGACCGGCCTCGTCTGGATGACCAAGATCGTCACCGACCCCTTCAACGACTTCAAGCTCTATCACAAGGCGCCGCTGGCGCTGCTCCGCGGCGAACTGATCGACCCGGGCCTCGATATCCTCGAGCACCAGGGCCTGGAGGAGCAGCACGCCTGACGCGGCCGGAACGGCTGTGATTTTCGCGATGGCCGGGCTCGTCCCGGCCATCGGTGTTTATGAGGTGATGAGCTTGATCGAGGCTTGTCCGGCGATTGCGGTCTCACCCTCCCCTGGAGGGGGAGGGTCGGTCCGCAATCGAGCGGAGCGAGATCAGGACCGGGGTGGGGTGACAGCCTCTCCGTATCAGACAGTGTCCCCGCGGAAGCATCACCCCACCCCGGCGCACATTTCGCTGCGCTCATGTGCGCCGACCCTCCCCCTCCAGGGGAGGGTGGCAACGGGGCTACCGCTTGAAGCGGCTGCGCAGCATCTCTTTCAGGATCTGGCGGCGGATCGCCTTGTCGGTCAGCGCGGCGTCGTGCCACCACCAGCCGTCCTGCTGCATCTTGGACGCAGCCGTCACGAAGCGGTTGGCAACCTCGGCGAAATCGGCGTCGCTGTAGTTCAGGCTGAAGATCAGCCGCCCGGTGCCGACCCAGCTCAAGGCGAGCCCCTCGGCGCGCAGGTAGTATTGCAGCATCCAGTTGTAGCGCGACGGCTCGGTGTAGGAAACCGTCCAGATCGAGGACAGATTTGCCACCCGCACCGGCAGCTCGGCCTTCGCCAGCATCTCGTTGAGCTGCTTCGTCCGCCCGTTCCACAATTCGTCCAGACCGTTGTAGATCGCGCGGAAATTCGGGCTCGCGAGCCGGCTCAGGAACTCGTCCATCGCCGTCATCACGTAGGGATGCGAGTTGAAGGTGCCGCGCGCGAAGCAGACGTCGGCCGGCGCATCGTCGCGGAAGCGCCGCATCAATTCCTTGCGGCCGCAGACCACGCCGATCGGCAGGCCGCCGGCGAGGCTCTTGCCGTAGGTGACCATGTCGGCCTTGACGCCGAAATATTCCTGCGCGCCGCCGGCGGCCAGCCGAAAGCCGACGAACACCTCGTCGAAGATCAGGACGATGCCGCGCTCGGTGCAGACCTCGCGCAGCGCCTTCAGCCATGCGGTATAGGCCTCGCGATCGAACCCGCCGCGGCGCGAGGAATCCACCAGCGCCGAATCGCTCGGCGCGTTGGCGTTCGGATGCAGCGCCTGCAGCGGGTTGACCAGCACGCAGGCGATGTCGCGGCGCGTGCGCAGCACATGCAGCGTCTTCTCGCTCATCTCCGAGAGCGTATAGGTCTCGTGCGGCGACACCGGGTTGCCGATGCCGGGCTGCACGTCGCCCCACCAGCCATGATAGGCGCCGGCAAACCGCACCAGGTGGCTGCGGCGGGTGTGGTAGCGCGCAAGCCGCACCGCCTGCATCACGGCCTCGGTGCCGGACATGTGGAACGAGACCTCGTCGAGGCCGGAAATCTCGGTCAGCCGCTTCACGTTTTCGGCAACGGCCGGATGATAGGCGCCGAGCACCGGGCCGAGCGCGTGCGCGTTCTTCTCGCCGATCTCGATGCATTCCTTGTAGAAGTCGTTGCCGAAGATGTTGACGCCGTAGGAGCCGGTCAGATCATAGAACTCGTTGCCGTCGAGATCGGTCACCGTGACGCCGCTCGAGGCCTGCAGGAAGCTGCCGGCGCCGAGATTCTCGCGGACCAGCCGGCTGTACTGGAACGGCACCCGGTAGGCCTGGGTGAACTGCAGGTCGGAGATGCGGCCGGCGGCTTCCGCCGTCATCTGCCGGCTCTTGGCGAAGCGCTGCTGGAAGTGTGCGGCGAGCCGGAAGAAGCCGTCCTGGCGCTTGGTCGCTATGTCCGGCGGCGCGGCGTCGGAGCGGAAGAAATCGCCGATGTCGAATTCGTAGAACGGGATCAGCCGCGCTATCCGGCGCGACATCTTCGAATGCCCCGACAGCGACCGGTGTTTTGCGCGCGACAGCTCGATCCGCGCCTTGACCTTGGGGGCAACCGCTGCGGTCACGGCGACCGCGCCGGCGGCGAGCGAAAGAATCGGTATTGATGTATCCATGACCCAAAGCGCTAACCGGAGCTGCTGACAGATTCATGACAGTCAAGAGCCTCATCGCCTCCCTGACGGAACAGGAAGACCTCAATTTCCTGCTGACCAACCGCGTGCCGCGCGCGGCCCTCACCCGCTTCATGGGCTGGTTCTCCAAGATCGAGAACCCCTTGGTGCGGGACTTCTCGATCGGGCTTTGGCGGCTGTTCTCCGACCTCGATCTGTCGGAGGCCAAGGAAACCCATTTCAGGAGCCTGCACGCTTGCTTCGTCCGCGAGCTCAAGCCGGGCTTGCGGCCGGTCGATCTCGGCCCTCATGTGGTGGTCTCGCCCAGCGACGGCATCGTCGGCGCCTGCGGCACCGTGCGTGACGGTGAGCTCTACCAGATCAAGGGCGCGCCCTATGCACTCGCCGACCTGCTCGGCGATCCCGCTCTGGTCGAGCAGCACCGCAATGGCCGCTACGTCACGTTGCGGCTGACGTCCAGCATGTATCATCGCTTCCACAGTCCCCACGACGGCCGCATCGAGCAGGTGACACTGATCCACGGCGACACCTGGAACGTCAACCCGATCGCGCTGAAGCGGATCGAGCGGCTGTTCTGCAAGAATGAGCGCGCGGTGATCCGCACGCGGCTTGCCGGCGGCGAGGCGCTGACCCTGGTGCCGGTGGCGGCGATCCTGGTTGCCAGTATCCGGCTGCATTTCCTCGACCGCGTGCTGAACGCGCAGACCACGGGGCCGACGGTATTCCCCTGTGACGTCGAAGTGAAGAAAGGTGATGAGCTCGGCTGGTTCGAACACGGCTCGACCATCATCGTGCTGGCGCCCGGCCATTTCGAGCTCTGCGACCATGTGCAGGAGGGCCACAGGATCCGCGCCGGCGAGCCGCTATTCAGGAACCCTTTGGTATGATCTCGATTTTGTCCTCGTGGGGAGTTACAAAATCGATTCAAACCCGAATGTGTGGAATCTGTGATGGCAAGAGCGCCAGTTCTGGCGGCGGGGGGCATCGTGATCCGGCGCCAGCAGCCGCCGCTGATCGCCGTAGTGCGTTTACGCAAGCGCGATGAATGGGTGCTGCCGAAGGGCAAGCTCGACGACGGTGAGACCGCGAAGGCAGCCGCGCGGCGCGAGGTGCTCGAGGAGACTGGCTACAACGCCACGATTCAGGAATTTCTGGGCACGCTGGCCTTTGATGTGGGCGGCCGTTGCAAGATCGTGCACTACTGGCGGATGGAGGCCAGCGGCGATCCCGTCCGCCCGCTGATGCACGACGTCCGCGAGGTCGACTGGCTGCCGCTCGACACCGCGCTGGCGCGGCTGTCGCGCGGCTATGAGCAGGCTTTCCTGGCCCAGGTCGGGCCGCTGGCGCTGGCGGCGATGGCGCGCAGCCGTATCGGCGCCAAGCCGAAGCCGGCCGCGCCGAGGAAGCGCCGCGGACCTCCCGCAATCACACCGGAGTCGCCGCTTCCCGCGATGCTGCCCGTGCCATTGCCGGTCGAGGCGGAGCTTGCGCCAATGCCGCGTGAGGACATCCCGGCCGAGATGCCCGAGGTCGAGGCCGCCTCGATCGAGGCGTCGTTGGTCGACGCCGCGCCTCTGGACTTTCCGGTCCCGGAGCTCGCGACGGAGGCCGAACTGTCGGAGGTCGACGTCATGCTGGCCGAAGCGATGGCGGAGGCACCGGTGGCCGAGATGGCGGGGGACGGCGAGGACGCGCCGGATCGGACCGCGGCAGAAACCAGCCAACCGGTCGAAGCCGAACGGCGGTCGCTCGCGCAACGCGTCAGGGAATGGCTCGGCCGCGCGGCGTGACGGCGGTATGCGCCAGCGCGCCGGCATCGCCGGGCGCTGGTGATGCACCCGCGATCATGGCCGAGATGCGGGGCGCGCACGCCTCGCATCGAAGCGCGAGATCGAGCCGAGGTGCTTATGCCGTGGAAGCGGCGCTCCCTCCACGCCATCGCGACGAGAGATCGAGCGACTGTCCTGCGGGCGACGCGCTACCGTTCTTTCTCGCGCTTGCCTTTCGGTGGCGGTTGGCGGAGCGCGGGCCGGCCGGCGAAACCGGGACGCTGCAATCCAGGACGTTGGAAGCCCGGGCGAGACGCGCCGGGTACACCGCCGGGCAGTGCGCCTTGACGCGGTGGCAGTGTGGGCGCTGCCGGTGTGCCGGGCCGTCGGCCTCGTTCTGGACCTTGACCTGAGCGTTGCGATTGGCCCGGCTGTCCGGGTTGATTGGATTGCGGCCGCTCGCCCGGCCGTGGCGGTTGGCCGGGCGCGCCCGGCTGTTGTGCTGCGGGTGGATTCTGGCCTGACCGTTGACCAGCCGCGCCCGGTTGTCCCGGCGCCTGGCCTTGCCGGTTGTTCGGCGCACCGGGTTGCTGCTGGCCGGGCCGGTTCGGCGCGCCGTTGGGCGGTTGTTGGCCCGGACGGTTCTGGCCTGGCTGTCCGTTCGGCCGCTGTTGACCGGGTTGGTTACCGCGGTTCGGATTCGCGCCCGGCTGCCCCGGCTGATTGCCGCGGTTCGGCGTGTTGGCGCCCGGCGGCCGGCCTGCCGGGTTGTTGCGGTTGAAGTTCGGATTGGCGCGGCGGAAGGCGCGCTGCTCGGTGACGATCTGGCGGCCGGTGGTCTGCGCGGCATGGAGCTGCGTGACGAAACCGCGGTCGCGCGCCACGTCGCGCGGCGAGATCGTCAGCGGCACAGCGGCGAAGCGCGCGCCGCCGCCGGCGCCCGGACGGATCGTGAAGCCGCTCGCGCCTTGCGTCAGCGAGCCGAGCCGCACGCCCTGGCGGTCGTTGACCTCGATGTGACCGACCCGTCCATCGGCGTCCGGATAGAGTTTTATGGCGACATTGTTGGCGTTCGCGGCGGTGGCGCCTTCCGGCACCTCGACGAGCCCGGTGGTGCCCCGGATGCCGAGCGTTGCCGTCGGCGTCGTGATCTTCATGTCGCCGGTCTTCGCCACCGCGGCGGCGACGAAGGCGACCGTCCCCTTGGCGATGTCGAAGGCGCCGGCATTCTGCTTGCCGTTCGGGTCATAGACATAGGTGTCGATGGTGATCTTGGCGTTCGCCGACAGGCGGAAGGTGGTGTCGTCGTTGAAGGTGATGCTGAGCGCGGCGCCGGTCGAGGTCTGCACCGTGTCGTTGAGATAGATGTCGTCCTTGACCTTGAGCGCAACCGAGTTCTTGTTGCGGATCACGGTCGCCGTGCCGCTCAACGTCGCCACGTTGCCGATCGGATCCGGCTGCGCGTCCTGCGGAGTGGTGGCATCGGGCGCCGCCGGGGCTTGCGCGGGGTCCTCCGGAGGTGTCCCCTGGGCCTGCGCGAGCCGGATCGGTCCTGGCACAGCGCCATCGGCTGCGAGCGGCGCATCACCTCGACCGGCGGGCGCTGGCCTGGCAAGCGCAGCTTCCGCGCCCGCGACCACGAAGCAGCCGATAAGCGCCAGCGCCAACCAGAGCCGAAACGGTGACATGATGAAAATCCGCCCCAGAAAGCCGCCCCAAGAATCGCGGCCGTCGGACTAGAACGCCCTGCCGCTGAACCGCGGGTGAATATCGCACACGGCCGAGATCGTAAGCGCCACGCGTCCGAATCCTGCCGGGCGTGTCTTTCGTCTTGAACCGCGATTCAGAATGCAAAAGCCCCGCGACGACGCGCGGGGCTTTGACGTGCAACGGATCGGAGCTCAGCTCACGCGCTTCCAGGTCTGGCCGCCGCAGAACAGGCCGCCGAAAGCGCAGCCCTGGACCTTGAGCGTGTTCGGTCCGCGCATCGCGATCGTCGAATCGTAGGTGCGGCCGCTGTCGGGATCGTGGATCTTGCCGGTCCATTTCGAATCCTGCGGCTTCATGTTGATCAGGATGCGCTCGCCGGAATCGGCGGCGTAACCGCAGAGATTGCCGCCGCAGGCCTCGATGCGGACGTTGCCCTTGCCGTCCTCGGTCGACCACACGCCGAGCGGCGTGGTCGCCGGCGTGGCGGACGCCTGCGGCTGCGAGGCGGCGGTGGGCGCTTGCTGCGCCGTCGGAGCGGGCTGCGCCGTCGGTACGGCTGCGGATTGCGGGGCGGCTGTCACGGCCGGCGTCACGCTGCTGCCGGGTACGACGTCGTGCAGCACCGGCGCGGGCGTGCTTGCGGCGACGGTCGTGGCCGGCGCCGGCGCGCTCGATGCGGGCGGCGGGTTGCTTGCCGCGGGAGCCGCGGTCGCCGCCTGGGCGGTCGCCGGGGTGGCCGGCTTCGGCGCGGGGACCGGCGCGGTGCTCGCGACATCATCGTCGTCGTCATGGCCCTTGGACTTCAGGTTCTTCAGGTTGAGGCCCGGTGCGTCGACCTGGATGCAGGACAGCGAAGCGCAATTGTGCGGCGCCTGGATGTGTATCGTCTGGCCGTCGATCTGAAAGGAGAGGGAGTTGCCGGCATGGGCTGCGCTGCTGGCCATCAGCAGGGCGGCGGCGAGGTACAGCGTCTTCATGTGAGGCTCCATTCGCGGGGCTTGTCGTTTCGCTGGAGACTGTAGGCACGCCGCCTCGCTCGCTCTGTGACCGCGGTC
>NZ_JAFAVV010000935.1 GCF_019242285.1 Bradyrhizobium sp. | reverse complement strand
CCGTGTGCTGCACGAGCGGCTCGGCATCATCGACAATGCCCACAAGAACCTCACCGACCTGACCTCGCAGGTCACGACGCTCCGCGACGTGCTTGCCAACAAGCAGTCGCGCGGCGCCTTCGGCCAGGCGCGGATGGAGGCGATCGTCCAGGACGGCATGCCGCAGGGCGCCTATGAATTCCAGTACACGCTCTCGACCGGAAAGCGGCCGGACTGCGTCGTGTTCCTGCCCGACCAGCGCCCGCTCTGCATCGACGCGAAATTTCCGCTGGAAGCGATGACGGCGCTGCATGCTGCGCGCACCGATGAAGACCGCAAGCTGGCCGGCCAAAGACTGCGCAGCGACGTGATGAAACACGTCGCCGATATCGCGGAGAAATACCTGATCACCGGGGAGACCCAGGACACCGCACTGATGTTCGTGCCGTCGGAATCGGTCTATGCCGAGATTCACGACGGCTTCGACGACGTGATCCAGAAGGCCTATCGCGCGCGCGTGGTGCTGGTGTCGCCCTCGCTCCTGATGCTGGCGATCCAGGTGATGCAGCAGATCCTGCGCGACGCCAGGATGCGCGATGCCGCCGACCAGATCCGCACCGAGGTGCTCAGCCTTGGCGACGACCTCACCCGCTTGCGCGACCGCGTGCTGAAACTGCAGAAGCATTTCTCCGACGTCAACGAGGACGTCCGTCAGATCCTGATCTCGGCCGACAAGATCGAGAAACGGGCGGGACGGATCGAGGAGCTCGATTTCAGCAAGGAGCCGGCGAGCGAAGCGCCGCGGCTGGTGAAATCAGCCACGCCGGAGTTGTTCCCGCCGCGACGATTGCAGGCGGGGGAGTGAGGCAGGTTGCGGAGACTTGACGGTCGTCAAAAGTGTCGGTCATGTCCCCGAACATAGGTCGGCTATCTCTCCGGATTAAACATCCAAGCCGGGCGATGACTGTCTTTGTGTTCTTCCATCCGGCAATAGAATGACCGCACCCGACGCCACAGAAGCAAATAGCGTAACTGTGCCGAAAGCTACCTCGGCCACTTCCTGGCGTGAGGTGCTGATGATGTATCTGCAGCGGCGCGTGCTGGTCGTGCTGCTGCTAGGCTTCTCCGCCGGCCTGCCCTTCGGACTGACCGGCCAGACGTTACAAGCCTGGATGACGGAGAGCGGCGTCGATATCAAGACCATCGGCCTGTTTGCCTTCGTCGGCACGCCGTACTGGACCAAGGTGTTCTGGTCCCCGGTCGTCGATGCTCTCGACATCCCCGTTCTGAGCGGCCTGCTCGGCCGGCGCCGGGCCTGGCTGCTGCTGACGCAGTTGCTGCTGCTGGTCGCCATCATCCTGCTCGCGAGCTGCGATCCCCGGGGAGCACCGGGTCTCGTGGCCGCCGCCGCGCTGTTCGTCACGACCGCGTCCGCGACACAGGACATTGTCATCGACGCCTTCCGCGTCGAGAGCCTGCCCGAGAGTGAGCAAGCCGCGGGCATGGCCTCCTACGTGGCCGCCTACCGGGTCGCGGTGCTGGTGGCAGGCGCCGGCGCGCTGCTGCTGGTCAGCGGCTTCGTGAACTGGGGGCTCGAACAGCCGCGTGCCTATGGCGCGACGTTCGTCGTGATGGCGCTCCTGGTCGCGATCGGCATGCTGGCGACGATCCTCGGGGTCGAGCCGGAATCATCGCACCTTGCCGACGCCGAGCATGCTGCTCCCGGCCACGACGGCGCCGCCCGGCGAGTCATCGAAGTCGCACTCGCGAGCCTGAAGGATTTTCTGTCCCGCGACGTCGCCGCGGCCATCCTTCTGTTCGTCGTCCTGTTCAAGCTCGCCGACGCGCTGGCCACTGCGTTGAACACCACATTCGCGCTGAAGATCGGCTTCTCGCGCGTCGAGATCGCCGCGATCCAAAAGGGCGTCGGCTTTGCCGCAGCCCTGCTCGGCGGCTTTGCCGGCGGCTTTGTGGCCCGCTCCTTCTCGCTGAGCCGGAGCCTGTGGATCGGCGGCATTCTGCAGACGGTCGCCATCCTGGCCTTCGCGTGGCAGGCCGTGATCGGCCGCGATCTGGCCTGGCTGACCTTCGCGATCACGGCCGAACAGTTTACCGCGGCGGTCGGAACCGTGACCTTCGTCGCCTATCTATCCGCGCTCTGCGGCAACCCGCTGCACACGGCGACCCAATACGCCCTGTTGACCGCGCTGACCGCGCTCGGACGTACGGTGTTCGCGGCCGGCAGCGGCTATCTCGCCGACGCGACCGGCTGGGTCGGCTATTTCCTGTTCTGCGTGGCCGCAGCACTGCCGAGCTTCGTCCTGCTGGCCTACCTGCAACGGCAGAGACATTTCGACGGCCTGCGGACGCGCGTCTGATCAATCCGCCGGCAGCAGCTTCCACTCGGGCACGGCGACGTCGCCGGTGTGCCAGGCGGTCTGCGCGCAGAACAGCTCCACCGCCTGCACCGAGACTCTCCGACCGAGCAGCGGCTCGAGCTGACGTTCAGACGCCTCGGTGAGAGTGAAGAGATGGAAGACGGTGACGGCGTTGCCGGGTGCGCAGAACTCGTCGTCGGGTGGCATCATGCGGGGCTCGCTGACGAGCTGGTACGCCTTCATCCCAGTTCCGTTCGGATGGGTGGTGTGGACGACGCGCAGCGTGCCCGTCAGCATATCGCCGTCGTTGATCGGCGGCTGCGCCCGCGCCGCAACGCAGAGCACGAACGCGGCGATGACGCTGGCGCGACGAAGGGCGTCCGCATCGACGGCTCGTTCCACTCAATGCCCGTTCACGACGCTCCATTTGGAGACGATGGCATCGCTCATCTCGCCGGCCGCCTGCGCGCAACTGACCTCGCCGACCTTGATCGAGACCTCCTTGCCGACCAAAGACTGCAATTGTGTAGCCTGCGCCGGGCTCGTGGTGACGAGCTCGAAAGTTTCCGGACCGGTTTCGAGATTGCAGAGACCGCTCGGCGGCGGCAGCCGCCGCGGCTCGCTGGTGATCTGGTAGGTCGCGATCCGCTTGCCGGTCTTGCCGTCGCGCACGCGCATCGCCTCGAGCTCGCCCGACAGCACGTCGCCGGCATTGATCAGCCTGGCGGGCCTCGCCACCGCACCGGTCTGCTGGGCCCGCGCTGTCGGCACGACGATCGCCGCCATGAGCGCGGCACAAGTCAGGCGCCTGGCGAATCGTCGTTTCGTCATGTCGCATTCCCGTGGACTGTCTGGAAGAGCTAGAACAGCGTCCGCTGCCGCATCGCTGCAGATAGCGTACCTTCGTCGAGATAATCAAGCTCGCCGCCGACCGGCACGCCATGGGCAAGACGCGTCACCTTGACATTCGCCTCGCCAAGCAGATCGGTGATGTAATGAGCGGTGGTCTGCCCATCCACGGTTGCATTCAACGCCAGGATGATCTCGCCGACCCGCGAATCATGTGCGCGCGCAACCAGCCCGTCGATGGTCAGATCCTGCGGGCCGACGCCGTCGAGCGGCGACAGCGTGCCGCCCAGCACGTGATAGCGCCCGTTGGTCGCGTTCGCCCGCTCCAGCGCCCAGAGATCGGCGACGTCGGCGACCACGACGATGATCGAGGGATCGCGGCGCGGGTCGGTGCACACCGTGCAGGGATTCTGCGTGTCGATGTTGCCGCAGGTCTTGCAGACCTCGATCCGCTCGATCGCGACCTGCAGCGCGGAGGTCAGCGGCGCCATCAGCGCTTCGCGCTTCTTGATCAGGTGCAGCGCCGCCCGCCGCGCCGAGCGCGGCCCGAGCCCCGGCAGCCGCGCCAGCAGCTGGATCAGGCGTTCGATCTCGGGGCCGGCAACGGCTGCGGGCATCGCGCGGAACCGGAACGAATCAGGCGCCGAGCCCGAGCAGCCCTGGCGGCAGGCCGAGCCCGCCGGCCAGCGACTGCATCTTCTCCTGCATCGCGGTTTCCGCCTTGCGCCGCGCATCGCCATGCGCGGTGACGAGCAGATCCTCCAGCACCTCGCGGTCCTCCGCCTTCATCAGTGACGGATCGATCCTGATCGCCTTCACTTCCATCTTGGCGGTCATGCGCACGCTGACGAGGCCGCCGCCGGAACTGCCCTCGACCTCGACATTGCCGAGTTCCTCCTGCATCGCCTGCATCTTGGATTGCAGTTGCGCCGCCTGCTTCATCATGCCGAGAAAATCGGGCATCCGCACCATCCTCGTGATCCAGAGCTCATGATCTAGAAGTCGTCGCCGTCGGGTCCCTCGTCAGGGTCCGCGGCGCCGAGGTCTGCTCCGTCTATATCGGCCTCCGGCGGCTCCGGCGCAAGCTTGCGCACCTCGATCACCTTGGCGCCGGGGAAGCGCGCCAGCACCTCCTTCACCCGCGGATCGGCCTCGGCGGCCTGCTCGCGCTGGCTCTTCTCGACGAGGCTCTGCTCGCGCAGCGTCGGCTGTCCCGCCTCATTGGAGACGATCACCGCCCAGCGCCTGCCGGTCCATTGCTCGAGCTTGCGCGACAGGTCGTTGATCAGCGTGCGCTGTGCGTGGCGCTCGAGCGCCACATCCAGCCGGCCATCCTCGATCCGCACCAGGCGGACATCGGTCTCCAGCGCGGATTTGGTCAAGAGATCGCGCTTCTCGCCGGCGAGCGCGACCAGTTGGGGAAAGCTGGTGATCTTCAGCGCCGGAGCGGATTCCGCCGCGGGCGCAGGAGCGGCCTGATGCGGACGCAGCGAGGCCTCGGCGCCGCCGCGCGGCAAGGTCGCCGCGCGAACGGGAGAGGGAGCGACCGAAAGCTGCCCGGAAGGCGCGGGCACGGCGCGCGGCAGGGTGCTGGCTGCGGCCGATAGCGAGGCGGCGCCGCCGTTCTGCTCGACCATCCGGATCGCTTCGTCCGGCGTCGGCAGGTCGGCGACATAGGCGATGCGCACCAGCACCATCTCCGCCGCGGCCGCGGGCCGGGTCGCGGTCTGCACCTCGGCGATGCCCTTGAGCAGCATCTGCCACATCCGCGACAGCACCCGCATCGAAAGTTTCGATGCGAAATCACGACCGCGCAGCCGCTCGGTCTCGCTGAAGGCAACGTTATCCGCCGTCGCCGGCACGGCCTTCACGCGGGTGACGAAATTGACGAACTCGGCGAGATCGGACAGCACCACCACCGGATCGGCACCGGTATCGTATTGCTCGCGGAACTCCTGGAACGCGCTGGCGATGTCGCCGCGCGCCAGATACTCGAACAGGTCGATCACCCGGGTGCGGTCGGCAAGCCCGAGCATCTGCCGCACCGCATCCGCGCGCACGCTGCCCGCCGCGTGTGCGATCGCCTGGTCGAGCAGCGACAGCGAATCGCGCACCGAGCCCTCCGCGGCACGGGCGATGATGCCGAGCGCTTCCGGCTCGATCTCGACGCCTTCCTTGGCCGCGATGTTCGACAGATGCTTCATCAGCACGTCGGCCTCGACCCGGCGCAGGTCGAAGCGCTGGCAGCGCGACAGCACGGTGACCGGGACTTTCCGGATCTCGGTGGTCGCGAACACGAATTTGGCGTGCTCCGGCGGCTCCTCCAGCGTCTTCAGGAAGGCGTTGAAGGCCGCCGTCGACAGCATGTGGACTTCGTCGATGATGTAGACCTTGTAGCGGGCGCTCGCCGGCGCATAGCGCACGCTGTCGTTGATTTGGCGCACGTCGTCGACGCCGGTGTGGGAGGCCGCGTCCATCTCCAGCACGTCCATGTGCCGGCTTTCCATGATCGCCTGGCAGTGCACGCCAAGCCCGGGCATGTGGATGGTCGGCCCCTTCACCGAGCCGTCCGGCAATTCATAATTCAGCGCACGGGCGAGAATGCGCGCGGTCGTGGTCTTGCCGACGCCGCGCACTCCGGTCAGGATCCAGGCCTGCGGAATCCGCCCGGTTTCGAAGGCGTTGGAGACCGTGCGGACCACGGCGTCCTGGCCGATCAGGTCGTCGAAGGAGGACGGCCGGTATTTGCGCGCCAGCACGCGATAGGGCTTCGTCGCCTCGATATCGGGGCCGCCGGCCGGGCCGGCGCTATCGGGCGGATGCGAGGGAGCGCCAGCGTCGGTCATCAATCGATCCGCAACTTGATAATCTCTCGGGCCGGCCTTGCGGAACGAAGCGAGCGCGCCGGGCCGCCCGGCGACCTTCCCACGCAATTCGCTCGAAAACAGGGTAGGAGACTGACGAGCGACCCGATCCGGACCTCGTTAGGGCTGCTTCCTTCCGGACCTGACCCGGTTGGCGAGTGGCTCGTCCACCGCCAATCTCCCGCCGCCTATTTGGGACCAAAAGCGCCGGAAAGCAAGCGGCGACGGCCGCTATTCCCGAGGCCCTCGCCCAACACGGCAAAAATGCGTGGATGCCGGGCAAAAAGGCGCGCATGACGGGTGTTGTTTGCGGCCTCGGTCTCTGCGACGGTGAGGACGCCATTTTCGAGACATCCATGCCCGATTCCAACTGGTCGCTGCACCCCCAGCTCAAGAAGGACACGATCGACATCGGCGACCTGCCGCTGTGCCGGGTGCTGGTGATCCAGGACGCGCATTACCCCTGGCTCCTGCTGGTGCCGCGCCGCGAGGAGATCGTCGAGATCATCGACCTCGCCGAGGTCGAGCAGGCGCAGTTGATGACCGAAGTCTCGCGCGTGGCCCGCGCGCTGAAAGAGGTCACCAAATGCGACAAGCTCAACATCGCAGCGCTGGGCAACGTGGTGCCGCAGCTTCATGTCCACGTCATCGCGCGCCGCACCAGTGATGCCGCCTGGCCGCGCCCGGTCTGGGGCGCGATGCCGCCGCTCGCCCATGACCCGGAAGAGGTGCAGAACTTCATCCGCGTGCTTCGCCGCAAGATCTGGCTAGGTTGAGAACAGGAAATGTCAGCATTTGATGCCTTCCCGCTCGGACAACCGGGCTTCGTCAGCAACATCCTCGACCGCGCCGCGCATCTGCGCGGCAATGACGAGAAGCTGATGTCGCTCGAGAGCAATCCCGCCTCGCGCGCCTATGTGGTGCATCGCGATTCGCTGGTGGTGAGGAAGGAAGGCGACGGCTCGCGCGCACTGCTGTCGATCGATGAGGCGCTCAAGCTCGGCGCCAATCCCGGTACGATCTTCTTGGGGTTGCGCGACGGCGTGGCCGTATTCGGCATGGGCATTTCGGGACAGGCGGCGGAGAAGCTGATCGGCCGCGACGACGTCGCCGTCAGCGAGTTGCGTGGCATGGCGATGCAGGGCGTGGTGCCGCCCGACCAGCTTTCGGCGATCGCGATGGCGAAATCCATGGTGAACTGGCACCAGCGCCACGGCTTCTGCGCCAATTGCGGCGCGCGCACCGCCATGAAGGAAGGCGGCTGGAAGCGCGACTGCCCGAGCTGCAAGGCCGAGCACTTCCCGCGCACCGATCCCGTCGTCATCATGCTGGTGACCTCCGGCGACAAGTGCCTGCTTGGCCGGCAGCAGCGCTTCCTGCCCGGCATGTATTCCTGCCTTGCCGGCTTCGTCGAGGCGGCCGAGACCATCGAGGACGCGGTCCGGCGCGAAGTGCTCGAAGAGGCCGGGATTCGCTGTACCGACGTTCGCTACTACATGACGCAGCCCTGGCCCTATCCCTCCTCGTTGATGATCGGGTGCACCGCGCGCGCCACCCACGAGGACATCGTGGTCGACCGCACGGAGCTCGAGGACGCGCGCTGGTTCGACCGTGCCGAGGCCAAGCTGATGATCGCCCGCCAGCATCCCGACGGTCTCAGCGGCCCTCATCCCTTCGCGATCGCCCACCACCTGGTGGGGCAATGGCTGCATGGCAGCTAACCATCCATCGATGGCAGACTTGCGCTAGAAGGATTTTCTCTATATGAGGGTTTTATGCTCCCCATATGGAAAAAATTCCTCCCATGAGCGACGTCGCCATCCAAGGCCACGATACCAGCCGCCGGCTCGATGCCATCGACCGCAAGATTCTGATGGTGCTGCAGGAGGATGCCTCGCTGTCGGTGGCCGAGATCGGCGACCGCGTGGGGCTGTCCTCGACGCCCTGCTGGAAGCGGATCCAGCGGCTCGAGGCTGACGGCGTGATCCTGCGCCGGGTCGCGCTGGTCGACCAGAACAAGATCGGGCTCGGCATCACCGTGTTCGTTTCGGTCGAGAGCTCGGACCATTCTGAAAGCTGGCTGAGGAAGTTCGCCGAGGCGGTCAGTGCCATGCCCGAGGTGATGGAATTCTATCGGATGGCCGGCGACGTCGATTACATGCTGCGGGTCGTGGTCGCCGACATGCCGAGCTACGACGTGTTCTACAAGCGATTGATCAGCGCCGTGCCTCTGAAGAACGTGACCTCGCGCTTCGCGATGGAGAAGATCAAGTCGGTCACCGCGCTGCCGGTGCCGGCCGCCTGAAAGTGGGTTGCCACCCCTCTGATCATTTCGATGCCCTGTCCGTAGAACTCCGTATCCGAATCTTCAGCAGCGATTAGCCTTCCGGTCGCATGCTGGTTCCATGCAGCGGCAAGGAGTGATGACGGCGTCGCGGTGGCCCGGCTGGCTGAACGCCGCCGTGTTGCTCGTTGCGAGCTGGATCGCGATTGCCGCGCTGACGTTGCAGGTTCGTCCCGACGCCGAGGTCGTTGCCGTGGCTTTCCCGCCATGGTGGGACGCGAGGCAGGCCGTTCTGGCTGCGGCTTCCGCCAATGCCGCGATCGTGAGGACGACGGCGCTGCCGTCGCTGATGATCGTGCGGCCCGACGGGCGCGACGGCATCAGGCGGCTGCAAGCGGCTGGCGTCTGGCTCGCGATGGATCCGCAGGCGGTCGCCGCCTGCATTTCGAGGTAGTTGTACTGGGGGTTGGGAATGACGATCGAAAGCGACGACCTGGCCAAACTGCGCGAGACCGCCAGCAAGGCGCTGCTCATCGTGCTCTGGCTGCATCTTCCGATCGCCTTCCTGATCGGCGTGCTGCGCGACAGCGGCTGGATCGTGCCGTGTCTCTTCATGGCGGCGATGGCGCTGACTGCGACGCTGTCGTGGCGCGCCGTCGGCAACACGGTGCCGACGCAGTTGGTCGTCGCCGTGGCGCTGATGGGTGGCGTCTCGATGTTCGTCTACGAGCTGTCGGACCATTCCTGGCAGATCGACATGCACATGTATTTCTTCGCAGCGCTCGCCTGCCTCGTCGCCTATTGCGACTTTCGGCCGATCGTCGCCGGCACGGTCGCGGTGGCGCTGCATCACCTCGCCCTGAACTTCGTCGTGCCCGCGGCGATCTATCCCGGTGGTGGAGATTTCGGACGGGTCGTCCTCCACGCCGTAATCCTGCTGATCGAGGCGGGCGTGATGATCTGGCTGGCCCACACGCTGTCTCAGTTGTTTGCGACCACGGCGCAGAAGACCGCCGAGGCGCAGGCCGCCAATACCGCCGAAGCGCGCACCAACCGCGAGCGCAGCGAATCCGAGTGGCATGCGAAGCAAGAGAGGGATGCCGCGCGGCGCGAGCTCGCCGCCGGCTTCGAGCGCAAGGTCGGTACCATCGTCGAGGCCGTCGCGGTGGCGGCCAACGAGATGCAGGCCCTGTCGTCGTCGATGAGCAACAACAGCGCGGAAACGGCGCGCCGGACGGCCACCGTGGCCGATGCCTCGACCGAGGCTTCGACCAATGTGGAAACGGTCGCGGCGGCGACCGAGGAGCTGACCGCGTCGATCAGCAGCATCTCCCAGCAGGTCACCCGCTCGGCCGCAATCGCGGGCAAGGCCGCGGACGAAGCCCGCCGCACCAATGCCGTGGTCGAGGGGCTGGCCGCTGGAACGCAGAAGATCGGCGAAGTGGTCATCCTGATCCAGAACATCGCGAGCCAGACCAACCTGCTCGCGCTCAATGCCACCATCGAGGCTGCCCGCGCCGGCGAGCACGGCAAGGGCTTTGCGGTGGTCGCGAGCGAGGTCAAGGCACTGGCCAATCAGACTGCCAAGGCCACCGAGGAAATCTCCGCGCAAGTGCAGCAGATCCAGAGCGCGACGGGAGACGCCGTCCATGCGATCCAGGCGATCGGCGGCACGATTTCCGAGATCGACTCCATTTCCAAGGACATCGCCACCGCCGTCGAGCAACAGGGTCTCGCGACGCGCGAAATCTCCGGCAACGTGCAGCAGGCCGCCAACGGCACCCGCGACGTCAACACCAACATCCTGAATGTGTCGCGCAGCTCCGAAGAGGCGGGCGCGTCGGCGGCCAAGCTCCTGGTCTCCGCCAATGGCCTGTCGTCGCAGGCGGAGCGGCTGAAGTCCGAGGTCGCGGGCTTCCTCGGCTCGCTGCACGCGGCGTAAGCGAAAGCCGCCGCGCTTTCGTCAGCCCGCCTTGAACAGCGGCAGCGCGACATTGACCCTCGTGCCCCCGCCCGGGGCAGCGGTGAGCTCGATGGTGCCGCCATGGGCCTCGACCAGGCTGCGCACCACGGCGAGGCCGAGGCCGGCGCCTCCGGTCGCGCGGCTGCGCGAAGCCTCGAGGCGGTTGAATGGTTCCAGTATCGCTTGGCGTGACCGCTCGGGAATCCCCGGTCCCTCGTCGTCCACGGAGACCACGATCGCCTGGGGCCGCAGGGCGGTCCGGACATGGGCGGCGCCGCCGTATTTCAGCGCATTGTCGACGATGTTGGCGAGAACCCGCCGCAGTGCGAGGCGGTCGCCGAGCACGATCGCCTGCCACGCCCCCTCTTCCGTGACGACATCCACCGCATCGCCCTGCGCGTGCCGGTCCTGCACGTCGGACGAGACCAGCGCAGCGAGTTCGACCATCTCCTGCGCCAGCCCTCCGGCGCCTGTGCGCGCCGACAGCAGCGCGTCGTCGAGCAGGCGGATCATGGCGTCGATATCGGCGATCGCGCGCTGCCGTTCGGCGGGCTCGGGAATCTGCTCGACGCGCAATCTGAGCCGCGTTGCGAAGGTCCGCACGTCGTGGGCGATGCCGCCGATCAGCGTCATGCGGGCGCGCAGCATCTCGCTGAGCCGCCCCTGCAGGCGGTTGAAGGCCGCGATCACCGCGCGGATTTCCGGCGCGCTGCGCCGCGCAGGATCGAGCGGTGGCGGATCGGCCGACAGGTCGACACGATCGACGGCCGCGGCGAGCCGGGCCAACGGCCGCGTCTCACGCTGCATGACCAAAAGCGCGAGCAGCGCGATGATGGTCCCGAACAGGCCCGCGCCGAAGCCGACCGGCAGCCCCAATGGCGTGATCGGCAACCGCGTGTAGGTGTCGATGAC
>NZ_JAFAVV010000677.1 GCF_019242285.1 Bradyrhizobium sp. | reverse complement strand
GCAGATCGCCGGTGTCGCGCTGGAGGCGTCCGCCGAGGACATCGAGTTCAGCAAAGGCCGCTTCACCATCGTCGGCACCGACCGCGGCATCGGCATCATGGAGCTGGCCGAGCGCCTGCGCGGCGGTATGAAGCTGCCCGACGGCGTGCCGACGACGCTGGACGTCAGCCACGTGCACGAGGCGGCGCCGTCGGCGTTCCCCAACGGTGCGCATGTCGCCGAGGTCGAGATCGATCCCGACACCGGCTGGGTCGAGGTGGTGAAGTACACCATGGTCAACGACTTCGGCACGGTCATCAATCCGCTGCTGGTCGAGGGCCAGAGCCACGGCGGCGTGGTGCAGGGCATCGCCCAGGCGCTGTTCGAACGCGTGGTCTACAGCGAGGAAGGCCAGCCGCTGACCGGCAGCTTCACCGACTACGCCATCCCGCGCGCCGCCGACGCGCCCTCCTTCGCGATCGGCTACCACTCGGTGCCGGCGAAGACCAACATCCTGGGCGCCAAGGGCTGCGGCGAGGCCGGCTGCGCGGGCTCGCTGCCCTCGGTGATGAACGCCCTGGTGGACGCGTTGGGCGGCAAGCACATCAACATGCCCGCGACGCCGGAGCGGGTGTGGGAGGCGCTGCACTCGGTGTAACGTCAAGAGCATGAAGGACGTCGCCATCCTGGGCTACGGACCGGTTGGCGCGTTGCTGGCCAACCTGCTGGGGCAAGCCGGCCTCTCCGTCGCCGTCTACGAGCGCGAGACGGAGGTCTTTCCGCTGCCACGTGCCGTGCATTTCGACGGCGAGGTGATGCGCATCTTCCAGTCGACCGGACTGGCGGACCACATCGCGCTGGCGGCGCGGCCGTCGTCGCAGGGCATGCACTTCGTCAACGCCAGCGACCAGACGCTCCTTGTCCGGCGCGGCATCGAAGGGCCAGGGCCGCACGGCTGGCCGAACAACTGGTACTTCCATCAGCCATTCCTCGAACAGGTCCTGCGCGAAGGCGTCGGCCGCTTTCCGCATGTCGAGGTCCATCTCGGCAGCGAGATCACCGACGTGAACGAGCTCGACGCCCGCTGCATCGTCGGCTGCGACGGCGCGCGCTCATCGGTCCGGCGGGCGATCGGCAGCCGGCAACGCGATCTCGGGCTGCACCAACCGTGGCTGGTGGTCGACCTGCTGTGCGATCCGTCCTCGCCGCGCGTGAAGACCCTGCCCGACTACACTGTCCAGTTCTGCGATCCCGCGCGGCCGATGACGATCGTCAATGTCGGCGGGGCGCGCCGGCGCTGGGAGATCATGCTGATGCCGGGCGACGACCCGGGGCGGCTCACCGAGCCGGACGTCTTCTGGCCGATGCTGAGGCGATGGCTCGACCCGCGCGACGCGCGGATCGAACGCGCCGCCATCTACACCTTCCATTCGCTGGTGCAGGAGGGTTGGCGCAAGGGCAACCTGCTGCTCGCGGGCGATGCCTGCCACCAGACACCACCCTTCCTTGGCCAAGGCATGTGCGCGGGTATGCGCGATGCCGCGAATCTCGCCTGGAAGCTCATGGCGGTGCTGCGCGATGGCGCGCCGGACTCCTTGCTCGACACCTACGAGAGCGAGCGGCGGCCGCATGTCGAGACCTTCATCGCGCTCGCCGTGAAGCTCGGCGCCGTGCTGCAGGAGACCGATCCCGCGAAGGCGGCCGAGCGCGACCGCCGTTTTGCGAACGGGGCGGAGATGTTCGACTTCCCGCAGCCGCAACTCGGTCCAGGTTGTCGCGCCGAGGCCCCGCCGCCGGTCGGCACGATCTTTCCGCAACCGCGCCTTGCCGACGGCCGCCTGATGGACGAGGCGATCGGTTCGCGCTTCGCCGTCGTCGGCGAGATCGAGTTGCTCGCCGATCGACGGCCCGATGCGGTGACGCTGCCCGGCGTCGGCGCGAACTGGCTCGCGCAGCGCGGCCTGCGCGCGGCGCTGCTCCGCCCGGATCGCTATATCGCCGAAGTCGCCTGACTCACGTCAGCGGGATCGCCTTCACGTGCTGCTGGAAGCCCGGCCGCGCCGCAACGGCCGAGTACCAGCGGTCGAGGTTCTTGAAGCCCTGCCGCTCCGGCGCGAGCTCGCGGAAGCGCCACACCATGATGCCGACCGGGATGTCGCCGTAGGAGAAGGCATCGCCGGCGAGGAACTGCGTCTTCGCAAGCTGGGCGTCGAGCATCTTGGCGGCATCGGCGGTCTTGGCCTTGCTGTCGTCGATCGCCTTCATGTTGCGCTCGGCGGCCGGCGTGCGGACCATGCCCATGAACAAGGGCCCGATCGCCGGCGCCATCACCGTGAGCTGCCAGTCCATCCACTTCTGCGCCTGCGCTCGCGTCTTGAGATCGGCGGGCTCCAGGCTGCTCTTATGCTTGGCCGCGAGGTAGCGCACGATCGAGTTCGACTCCCAGAGCGTGAAGCCGTCGTCCTCCTCGAGGGTCGGCACCAGGCCGTTGGGGTTCAGGGCGAGATAGGCCT
>NZ_JAFAVV010000601.1 GCF_019242285.1 Bradyrhizobium sp. | reverse complement strand
CTTGGCGATGACGTGCCATTTCAGGCCCTCGATCTTGTCCATCGGCACGCCCTGGCCGGTGACCAGCACCCGCGCCAGCCGGTTCTGTGCGATCGCATTGTTCTGCTTCGCCGCCTTGCGCAGCATCGAGACCGCGGCGACCTGGTTCTTCGGCGTGCCGGTGCCGTTGTAGAGCGCGATCGCGTATTCCACCTCGGCGTCGACGTTGTCGGCGAGCGCGGCCTGGCGCATCAGGTCGGCGGCCTTCTGCAGGTCCTGAGGCACGCCGGTGCCTTCCTTGTAGAAGGTGGCGAGCGCGTATTGGGCGTCGGCATTGCCGGCATCGGCCGACAGGCGCATCAGCTCCGCGCAGCGGCCGAGGTCCTGCGGCAGCGTCTGGCCGTCAAGATAGAGCAGCGCGAGGTTATAGGCGGCCTTGGGCTCGCCGAGCTTGACTGCCGAAGCGAGCAGCTTGACCGCTTCCTGTCGGTCGGTGGGACCGCCGCGGCCCTGCAGCCGCATCATTGCCAATTCGAACATCGCCTCGCGGTCGCCGGCGTCGGCGGCGCGCTTGTACCAGTCGGCGGCCTTGGCAAAGTCCCGCTTGCGGCCGAGCCCGTTGGAGTAGAGCTCGCCCAGCATGGTCATCGCCTTGGGGTCGCCGGCCTGGGCGCGTGGGGTCGCAAGCTCGAAGGTGGTCTTGTACTCGCCGCGCTGAAACGCGCCGAACACCAGGTCGACCCGCGGGTCGATCGGCGCCGGGGCCGGGATTACCATCGCCGTCGGCGCCGGGCCGGTGGCCGGCTTCGGCGTCGCAGCCGGTTTCTTGGCGGCGCTGGCCGGCGGCTTTGGCGGCAGCGCCTTCGGATCGGCCGCGGCCGGGGCGAGCTGGACCTGCGCGGCGGCGCCGGTCGCAACGAGCGCGCCCGACAGAATCAAGAGGAGCCGAAGCCGCTTCATGCCCGAAACCAATCCTCAGCCAGCTTGCGCGGCAGCCGGCGTTTCCAAGAACGCAAGCCGGGTCGCGTCGGCGATGTCGGCCAGCGCTGCCGCCGCGCCGCGCGGATCGGCCCACACGATATCCTCGACCAGCACGAAATCGGCACCGGCACGCACGAACGCGGATGCTTCCTCGCGCGAGGCCGCATAGCCGATACAGGGCGGCTCGAACAATTCGGCCCACCACTGCAGTCGCTCGGCGATCGCTTCCGTGGACGGACGATGTCCGCGCGTGTCGGGCTCGCCGAACAGCACATAGTCCGCGCCGAGCTCGCCGGCCAGCATCGAATCGTGGCGGGTCGCAAGCGAGCCGATGCCGGCGATGCGGTCCGGCCGCAGGCTCGGCAGCGCTTCCTCCAGCGCCGAGATGCCGGAAAGATGCGCGCCGTCGGCGCCCGCGCGCGCCACCAGCTCGACATGGCCGTCGAGCAGCAGCGCCGCGCCGGCGTTCTGGATCGCGGGCGCCAATGCCTTGACGCGCGAGATCATGCCGCGCTGGTCGGCGAGCTTCGTGCGCACCAGCACCGCGGCGATGTCGGCCGCGGCCAGCAGCGCGGGCAGGTACGCGATCAGCACCGCCGGATCGTCGACGGCTGGGAGCGCGAGATAAAGTCGCGGCCGTGGCCGCGCGGGAGCTGCCTTGGTCGCCAAACTAGGCCGCCTTCTTTTCCAGCTCGCTGGTCCACTCGCCCTTGGCGGCGAGCCCGTTCATCCGCGCGCGATGGCTGAAGGCGCGCTGGCCGGCGGCGACGTTCTCCGATTTGCCGGACCAGGCCTTCTGCGGCGCGGCCTGCAGCGCACGGCCATAGGAGAAGGTGAGGCCCCACGGCAGGTGACCGATCCGGTTCATGGCGTCGAGATGGGCGGTGGCCTGCTCGTCGCTCTGGCCGCCGGACAGGAAGGCGATGCCGGGCACCGCGGCCGGCACGCAGGCCTTCAGCAGCCGGACGGTCTTCTCTGCGACCTCTTCGACGGGCGCCTGTTTCGGGCACTTCTTGCCCGAGATCGCCATGTTCGGCTTCAGCACCATGCCTTCGAGTGCGACGCGCTGCACGCGCAATTCCTGGAACACCTTGTTGAGCACGCGCTGCGTCACCTCGTAGCAGCGGTCGATGTCGTTGTCGCCGTCCATCAGCACCTCGGGCTCGACGATCGGCACGATCTGCGCGGCCTGGCACAGCGCGGCATAGCGGGCGAGCGCATGCGCGTTGACGTGGATCGCGGTCATCGTGGGGATGCCATGGCCGATGTCGATCACCGCGCGCCATTTCGCAAAGCGGGCGCCGCGCTCGTGATATTTCTTCAGCCGCTCGGCGAGCTTGTCGAGGCCTGCGGTGACGAGCTCGCCCGGGCATTGCGGCAGCGCCTGCGTGCCCTCGTCGACCTTGATGCCGGGAATGCTGCCGGCCTGCTCGATCAGCTTGACCAGCGGCGTGCCATCCTTGGCGTTCTGCCAGATCGTCTCGTCATACAGGATGACGCCGGAAATGTACTGGCTCATCGCCTCCTTGGCGCGGAACAGCATCTCGCGATAGTCGCGTCTCGAGTCCTCGGTCGATTCGACCTTGATGGCGTCGAACCGCTTCTTGATGGTTCCCGTGGATTCGTCGGCGGCCAGGATGCCCTTGCCGGGCGCGACCATGGCGAGCGCGACCTTGTTGAGTTCGGTGAGATTCATCGGGTTCCTCCGGCGGTGGTCTAGTTGCCGACAAAATAGACCGTTCTCGGGCAAATGCCGAGTTTTACGTTGGTCGCAGGGGGAAGTTGGAGGAACCCGCTGTCAGCCCCGGGGGCAGACTTACCTCGCCCCGCCTGCGGGGAGAGGTCGGATCGCGCAGCGATCCGGGTGAGGGGGAGCCTCCGCGAGTCAGTCTCTCACCGTCTTTGCGGAAGCAGCCCCTCACCCCGGCCCTCTCCCCGCGGCAGGGCGGGGAGAGGGGGAGGAGAGAGTGCGGCGCCCGCTCACGCTACCTTCGGGTCGAGCTCGCCCTTGGCGTAGCGCCTGGCCATCTCGGCGGTGGTGAGCACCTTCTTGATCTTCGAGGCCTGGCCGGCGGTGTTGAACTCCTGCAGCCGCTGCTTGCACAGCTTGGTCATCGCCTCCATCGCCGGCTTCAGGTATTTGCGCGGATCGAACTCCTCGGGATTGTCCTTGAACACCTTCCGGATCTGCCCGGTCATCGCCATGCGGTTGTCGGTGTCGATGTTGATCTTGCGCACGCCGTTCTTGATGCCGCGCTGGATCTCGGAGACCGGCACGCCCCAGGTCGGCTTCATCCTGCCGCCGTTGGCGTTGATGATCTCCTGCAGATCCTGCGGCACCGAGGAGGAGCCGTGCATGACCAGATGCGTGTTCGGCAATTTGCGGTGGATCTCCTCGATCACGTGCATGGCGAGGATGTCGCCGTCCGGCTTGCGGGTGAACTTGTAGGCGCCGTGCGAAGTGCCCATCGCGATCGCGAGCGCGTCGACCTTGGTCTCGCTGACGAACTTCACCGCCTCATCCGGGTTGGTCAGGAGCTGGTCGTGCGAGAGCTTGCCCTCGGCGCCGTGGCCGTCCTCCTTGTCGCCCATGCCGGTCTCCAGCGAGCCGAGCACGCCGAGCTCGCCCTCGACCGAGATGCCGCCGAGATGCGCCATGTCGGTCACCGTCTTGGTGACGCCGACATTGTAGCCCCAGTCGCCCGGCGTCTTGCCGTCGGCCTTCAGCGAGCCGTCCATCATGACCGAAGTGAAGCCGGACTGGATCGCGGTCATGCAGGTCGCGGGCTCGTTGCCGTGATCGAGATGCACGCAGACCGGGATCTGCGGATGGATCTCGGTGACGGCGTCCATCATGTGGCGCAGCATCACGTCGTTGGCGTAGGCACGGGCGCCGCGCGAGGCCTGGATGATGACGGGCGCATCGAGCGAGGAGGCCGCCTCCATGATCGCGAGCGCCTGCTCCATGTTGTTGATGTTGAAGGCCGGCACGCCGTAATCCTGTTCGGCGGCGTGATCGAGCAATTGCCGCAGCGTGATGCGAGCCATGGTGTCCTGATCTCCGTTTTGGGGCGCGAATGCGCCGGTATCACCTCGAAACCAACATCTCGACGAACTATCGTGCCTTGAGAACCTCGACCCCGGGCAGGGGCTTGCCTTCCATCCATTCAAGAAACGCGCCGCCCGCGGTCGAGACATAGGTAAAATGCTTGGCAACGCCGGCCTGGTTCAGCGCCGCGACGGTGTCGCCGCCGCCGGCGACCGAGACCAGCTTCTTCGCCCTGGTGCGCTCGGCGGCGTGCTTCGCCGCCACCACGGTGCCACGGTCGAACGGGTGCAGTTCGAAGGCGCCGAGCGGGCCGTTCCAGACCAGGGTCGCCGCATCGTCGATGGCGGCATGGATGCGCGCGGTCGATTGCGGGCCGACGTCGAGGATCATGCCGTCGGCCGGGATCGCGTCGAGGCCATAGGCATGGGACGGAGCGTTGGCGGCGAACTGGCTGGCGACCACGGCGTCGACCGGCAGGATGATCGCGCAATTCGCGGCCTTGGCCTTCTCCGTGATCCGCAGCGCGGTCGCGGCCAGATCCTTCTCGGCCAGCGACTTGCCGATCTGGACGCCCTCGGCGTGCAGGAAGGTGTTGGCCATGCCGCCGCCGATCACCAGCGCATCGACTTTCGCCACCAGGTTCTCCAACAGATCGATCTTGGTCGACACCTTGGCGCCGCCGACGACCGCGATGACAGGCCTGGCCGGCGCCTCCAGCGCCTTGCCCAGCGCCTCGAGCTCGGC
>NZ_JAFAVV010000598.1 GCF_019242285.1 Bradyrhizobium sp. | reverse complement strand
TTCTGGGGCGCCTTCAGCGTGATCGACCTCTTGCTATTGAACGCGCTAACAATCGTCACGGAGTTCATCGGGATCAGCCTCGCGTTGCGCTATCTCGGCCTGTCGCAGTTTTGGGGCGTACTGGCGTCCGCCGCCATTGTCATGATTGCGGTTTCGACCGGCAATTTCCGTCGCTTCGAGCGCTTCAGCATTGTCCTTGTCGCGGGCAGCCTGCTGCTCGTGCCCGTCGTGCTGATGGTGCATCCCCCGGTTGGGCAGCTCGCCGCCGACTTCCTCGTGCCGAAGCTGCCGGATAACACCAAGCTCAGCGAGGTCATGCTACTGATCGTGGCCATTGTGGGCACCACGGTGGCGCCCTGGCAACTGTTCTTCCAGCAGAGCTACATCATCGACAAACGCATCACGCCTCGGTTCATCCGCTACGAGCGCCTCGACCTCTCTATCGGCATCGTGCTGGTGATCATGGGTGCGGTTGCGATGATCGGATTCTCGGCTGCGATCTTTGCCGGAACACCCGAGTTCGGCAACTATACGGACGCGCTCGGAACGGCGATTGGGCTCGAGAAATATGCCGGCAGGCTGCCGGCAGCGCTGTTTGCACTCGCCTTGCTTGATGCCTGCATCATCGGCGCGGCCGCGGTCTCGCTCGCCACGGCTTACGCGATCGGCGACGTGTTCGCGGTCAAGCACTCGCTGCATCGCAAGCTGTGGGACGCAAGGGGGTTTTACGCCGTCTATTTCGGCCCGATCCTGCTGGCCGCAGTGCTAGTGCTGACGCCCGGCACGCCGCTCGGTCTTTTGACCAACGCCGTTCAGACCCTGGCCGGGGTGTTGCTGCCGAGCGCGACGGTGTTTCTGCTCCTGCTCTCGAATGACAAGGACACCCTCGGCCCCTGGGTGAACTCAAGGCCGTTGAACCTCTTCACCGGAACGGTCGTCGCCGCACTCGTGATGCTCTCGATCATCCTGACCGCATCGGTGTTGTTTCCCGACCTGGACGCGCGATGGATCATCGGCATCCTGATCGGCGGCAGCGTGCTTGCAATCGTCGTGACGGCTGCAATCAAGCTGTATGAGTTCTCCGCGCACAGGAATGCGATGCCCTCCTTTCAGCCGCGCGTGCGCGAATATGGGCGCGATGACCGCGACAGCTGGCGCATGCGGCCGCTCGACCTGCTGCCGCCGGCAAAGTTCAGCACGCTAAGCCGCATCTGGATGATCGTGCTGCGCCTCTACCTCGTGGTCGCGGCCGGCCTTGTGCTGCTCCGCATTTTCTAGCTCGCCACGGCAGGCGCGTGATCGGGCCCGGCGCCCGTCATGGTCGCCGCCGCCTCGCGGTGATCATGTTCCGTTTTGCCGGGCGGATCCTGCGCACGGCTATCGAGCTCTATCGGCGCCGTGCGATGCCGCGGCTACTGCTTCGGCTCGCGCTGTCATCGGCGCAACTTCTGGAACGCGCCGGCGGACGTCTCGTTCTCGGTCGATGGCGATGGTCGCAACCTGAACTCACCAATGAGAAGTGCAATGGTCACATCGATTGAACAAACCGCGCTCAACCTGACGTTTGCAACGCTGCTCGGAGCCAGCATCGGTTTCGAACGCCAATGGCGCCAGCGCATGGCCGGCTTGCGCACCAATACGCTGGTTGCGATCGGCGCTGCGAGCTTTGTGATCTTTGCAAGACTCATTCCCGGCGAGAGCAGTCCCACCCGCGTGGCCGCGCAAGTCGTCTCTGGAATTGGCTTCTTGGGGGCGGGCATTATCTTTCGCGAGGGATTCCATGTGACCGGGCTCAACACAGCCGCCACGCTTTGGTGCTCGGCGGCCGTAGGTCTGCTCGCGGGCTCAGCATGCGGCGGAAGCGGCGCTCGCCACTAGATTTGTGGTTCTGGTCAACCTTTTGCTCCGCCCGCTGGTGAAGCTGATCAATCGCCAGCCGATGATCCAGTCTGAAAGCGATTTTCACTATCGGGTCCGCGTGGTTTGCCGCGGCCCGGAAGAGGCACACGTCCGCGCCTTGCTCTTGCAGGGGACGGTCAACGGGCAACTGAGCCTGCGCCAGCTGGACAGCACCGATCTTGAAGGCAACGACCGGGTCGAGGTCAACGCGCGCCTCAACTCGCAATCGAAATGCGACGGCATCCTCGAGCAGGTCGTCGGCCGGCTCAGCCTCGAGCCGACGGTTTCGGCGGCGAGCTGGCGCGTAGAGCCGCTGGCCGAGTGAAGTTTGACGGCGAAGCCATATCGCTCATGGGGGCGTCATGAAACGAGTCTGCGAATTGCGCGTGCTGCGACCCAGCGGCGGCCGGACCGAGTCCCAGCCTTCGGGGTCGGTCCCTTTTCACATAACCATCTTCGACTTGTCATACCCGAGCCGCGCCACCGGGAAAGTGGGCTGCAGCGCGCGTGAGAGTTTGAGCGATTCCATCGTGTTGCTGGCACGTCACGGCGCGATGCCTTTTGGGGAAAGCCGTCACGCTTCACCTTCCCATACAGAACGGCTTGCAATAGCGCTGGGGAGCAATCCGATGCACGCAGCGCATCGCGGTCGGCCTAGAGCGGTCGCATCGCGCCGACAGGCTGGAGCAATGACACAAGGGGACTGCCGAAATGCTGGCGGCGGGAGGGGTTGCCCGGTGAGGGGCGCGCGCCAACCGCTGCGCTTGGTCCTCGCTTGTCTCGGGCTCATGTCCATAAGTTGCCCGGCGCTCGCCGCTGATCTTCCGATCAAGCCACCGGCGCCCTATGTCGGCAACGGCTACGATTGGACCGGGTGGTATGTCGGCGCTCATGTGGGCGTGATCCGCGGCTCTTCCAGCTGGAGCTCGACACCGCTCGGACCTGGCGGTCCTGTCATGAACGGTGGATTCGACATTCCCTTCCATTTCGACTTCATGGCCGGCACCGGCAGCTACGTCGCCGGCATGCAGGGCGGCTACAACTATGTCCTGCCGTCCTCCCACCTGATGTTCGGCTTCGAAGCCGACGCCAGCTTTCCTAACTCCGATGTGGTCAATCCGTTTTCGGTGCGCGGCAGCCAGACGGTGATATCGGACGCGATCGGCCAGGTGACCTACGGGGAAGCCGTCATCCACTACGGAAGCGTCCGCGGCTGCGTTGGCTACGCCTTCGACCACTTGCTCGTATACGGAACGGGCGGCTTTGCCTGGACCTTCGACCAGGTGACAAGGAGCCAGGACGTTGCTCCCGCTGTCGGCTGCTTTGCAGCCGCAGGCACCCTCGAAACCGTATCGATGTGGCGCCTGGGCTGGGCCGCAGGCATCGGCGCGGAGCTCCCGATTGACGGCAACTGGACGGCAAAGGCGGAATTTTTGGAAACCGGTTTTGGCCGCAAGAGCAAATTCTTCGCAGCTTCGGCGGATACCTTCTCATCCAGCCTTAACATGCAAAGCATCCGCTTCGGATTGAACTACCATCTTGAGGACAGCAACCCGGCCGCAAACCTTTTCGTCAAGGGTCCCACAGCGCTTGAGTCGGACCGTTTCGCCTTCCATGCCCAGGCGACCTTCCTCGACCAGACCGTACCCTCGTTCCGGTCGCCCTATGTCGGCCCAAACAGCCTCATCCCCAATCAAAGCCGTGAAACTAGCGACGTGACTGCCGATTCCGACGATCTCGCCCGGGTATTCCGATTTGATCTCGCCCAGGATTCCGAGATAATCTCGCCCACCATTCCGATTTGATGTCGCCCGGGGCGGGAGGCGTTCTGGCTGTCTGGGTTCTGGCATCGGCAAGCCGCGTGGTCAATCTTGAATCGCGGCTCGAAGGAGTTGTTTTCTGCTGCTTCTGCTGTGGGCATGTGGGCAACGCCCTTCGCGTTGTCCAAGCGCAGCGGCATGTCCACAGCGCCACTGGTTCAGGTCTTTCGGCCGGGTTTACGGGTTCGCCGCATGCTCTCGCCGTTGAGGTCGATCCGGTGGGCGTTATGGACCAAGCGGTCGAGGACGGCGTCGGCGTAGGTGGGGTCGCCGATCAGCGCATGCCATTGATCGACGGGAAGCTGGCTGGTGACGATGGTGGAGCGGCGGCCGTAGCGGTCCTCGAGGATCTCCAGGAGATCGTGACGGGCCGCGGCGTCGAGTGGCTCGAGGCCCCAGTCGTCGAGGATGAGGAGATCGACGCGACCGAGCGAGCGCAGGATACGGGGGTGGCGGCCATCGCCGCGCGCCAAAGCGAGATCAGTGAACAGCCGCGGGACGCGCTGATAGAGCACGGAGCGATTGTCGCGGCAGGCCTTGTTGCCAAGTGCCGAGGCGAGCCAGCTCTTGCCGACGCCGGAGGGCCCGCAGAGGAGGAGATTGGCATGGTCGTCGATCCATTGACCTTCGACCAGCATCGTCAGCAGGCTGCGGTCGAGGCCGCGCGGGGTGCGATAGTCGATGTCCTCGATGCAGGCCTGCTGGCGCAGCTTGGCGTATTGCAGCCGCTTCGACAGCCGCTTGTCGCGTCGCAGCGAGGCTTCGCGTTCGAGCAGCAGCGCGAGCCATTCGGCGTGGCCGAGGCT
>NZ_JAFAVV010000243.1 GCF_019242285.1 Bradyrhizobium sp. | reverse complement strand
CTCGAGCGCCTGGCTTGCGATCGCCTGGCGCAGGTCGAGCTCCAGTTGCCGGCGCGCCCTGAGCTTGGCGTCCATCTCCGGCTCGAAGAAACGCCAGGTGCGGCGTCCGGCCGACTTGGCGGCATACATCGCGAGATCGGCGTTCTTCAGGATCTGGTCGAGATCGGTGCCGTCGCGCGGCGCCAGCGCGATGCCGATGCTCGCATCGGCGGTGAGCTGATGGCCGAGGCAGTCATAGGGCAGCCGAATCGCTTCGAATATCCGCGTCACCAGATCGGTGACGTCGTCGACGCTTCCGATCGCGGTCTGCACGATCGCGAATTCGTCGCCACCGAGGCGCGCGACGAAGCCGCTGATGCCGACGCAGCCGGTCAGGCTGACCGCCACGGATTTCAGCAGTTCGTCGCCGATGCCGTGGCCGAGCGAGTCGTTGACGCTCTTGAACTCGTCGATGTCGATGTAGTGCACGGCCAGCATCCGGTCCGGCCGGGCTTGCGCGAGTTCGTGCTTGAGACGCTCGTGAAACAGCGCGCGGTTCGGCAGATCGGTCAGGGCATCATAATGCGCGAGGTGAGTGATGCGCTGCTCGGCCCGCCGGCGTTCGGTAATGTCCTCGTGAGTAGCCACCCATCCTCCATCCGCCAAGGGTTCGTTGATGATCTGGATCCAGCGGCCGTCCGGCGTCTCGATGACGTAGGCCTTGGTCTTGCCGATGCTGCGGATCACGGAGGCGACGTACTCGTGCTCGTCGCCGATGAACGAACCCGTTGCCTTGCGGTGGGCGATCACGTCGTGGAAGCTGCAGCCCGGCTTGATAATCTCCGCCGACAGGCCGTACATCTCGATGTAGCGCTGGTTGCAGACGACGAGCCGCTGCGAGGCATCGAACAGCAACAGCCCCTGGGTCATGTTGTTGACGGCGAGGTCGAGGCGCTGCTTCTCCAGCATCAGCCGCTGCTTGGAGCGGCGGTGGTCGTGCGACAGCCTGCGCACCACGGAGAACAGCATCGCGGCGATCAGAAACACGGAAGTGACACCGACGCCGATCAGGAAACGCATCTGCTCGCGCCAGTCGGCGAGCGCCTGCCCGACGTTGCGGCTCGCCACGATGACGATCGGAAAACCGCTCAAGGCCATCGCCGCCCCGACCCGTTCGGTGCCGTCGACAGGACTTACGAAAATGCGGCTGGCCGACCCTCCGTCCGCCGGAATCTGGCGCAGGAGCGGACCCTGCTGGAAGTTGCGCCCCGTCAGGGCGTCGGAATGCGGGTAGCGGGCCAGCAGCGTTCCATCTCGATGAACCATGGTGATCGAGGCGTCTGCGTCGAGCGTGGCAGAAGCGAAAAATCGCTCGAAATTGGCAGGCTCGAAGCCGCGGCCGACCGCACCGAGGAATTCACCGTTGGGACCGGTGATCTTGCGTGCGATCACGGTGGTCCAGAGCCCGGTGATCCGGCTCTGCATCGGCTCGACCAGGAGGCTCGCCGAGTTGGAACTGGTCTTGAAGGTCTTGAAATAGGCCCGGTCCGCGACATTGACCGCAGGGACGGGCCAGAGATTGGAGGAGTTGATCAGGTTGCCGTCGGAATCGAACAGGTTGACCGAGCCGACATAGGAGAGAGCGCCGATCTTGGCCTTCAGCATCAGATAGATATCGGGTCGCGACATTCGCTGCCGAAACTCCTCGGTGGTCGTGATGCCGGTCGACCGCACGAAGCCGATGAGATCCTCCTGTATGGCGCCGAAGTCGTGGAACTGCTGATCGAAATGGCGCGTCAGCAGCAGCACGGTGTTTTCCAGCTCACGCTTGCTGGCGTTCAGCGCACGGTCGCGGAAGCTGCCCGCCATGACCGTGGTGCCGACCGCGATCGCCGCGATCAGCAGGAAACCGCCGACGATCAGCCAACTGATCGGGCCGCCCCGAGCGGAAGCTCTCACGTCCATGGAAGCGTTTCCAATCCGTCTTACGTGGTCGTCGGCCGCCGCGTTACGCATGGCCATCGTCGGGACGTCCGATCCCCGCTCATACCTACGATGTCGAGATGGAGGCTCGGTTAGCGAGCAGGGTTAATGGCGGGTAAAACGCGAGAGCGGGCCGCCTCAGGCCCGATAGTGGCCGGACTTGCCGCCCCGCTTCTCGACCAGATGGATGCCCTCGATGCCCATGCCGCGCTCGACCGCCTTGACCATGTCGTAGATCGTGAGGCAGGCGACCGAGACCGCCGTCAGCGCCTCCATCTCGACGCCGGTCGGCCCGGTGACCTTGACGGTGGCGCGCACCACGCAGCCCGGCAGCGCCGGATCGGGGGTGATGTCGAGGGTGACCTTGGAGAGCATCAGCGGATGGCACAGCGGAATCAATTCATGCGTCCGCTTGGCGGCCATGATGCCGGCGATCCGCGCCGTGCCGAGCACGTCGCCCTTCTTGGCGTCGCCGGACAGGATGAGGTCGAGGGTCGCCTTCTGCATGACGACGCGGCCTTCGGCGACCGCGGTGCGCTCGGTCGCAGGCTTGTCCGAGACGTCGACCACGCGGGCTTCGCCACGCGAGTCGATATGGGTGAGGGCAGGGCCGTGTTTCGAGGAGGCGCCCGCCATCAGCGCGTGCCCGTGGCGCGGGCGGTCTCGCCGCGCGCCAGCAGCGCGCGGGTGGCGGCCGCCACATCCTCCTGCCGCATCAGGCTCTCGCCGACCAGGAAGGTCGACATGCCCAGGCGCGACAGCCGCGCCAAGTCGGCCGGCGTGAAGATGCCGCTCTCGCCGACCATCAGGCGGTCCTTCGGGATCAGCGGCGCCAGCGCCTCGCTGGTTGCGAGCGTGGTCTCGAAGGTGCGCAGATTGCGGTTGTTGACCCCGATCATCGGCGAGCGAAGCTGCAAGGCACGTTCCAACTCCGCGCGGTCATGGATCTCGATCAGCACGTCCATGCCGAGGGCGAGGCTCGTATCCTCGATCTCCTTCGCCGCCCCGTCGTCGAGCGCGGCCATGATGATCAGGATGCAATCGGCGCCGTAGGCGCGGGCCTCCACGACCTGATAGGGATCGAACAAGAAATCCTTGCGCAGCGCCGGCAGGCGAGTGGCAGCCCGTGCGGCCACCAGGAAATCGAGATGGCCCTGGAAGGAGGGCGCATCGGTCAGTACCGAGAGGCAGGCGGCGCCGCCCTGCTCATAGGCTTTCGCCAGCGCGGGCGGATCGAAATCGGCGCGGATCAGGCCCTTCGAGGGCGAAGCCTTCTTCACCTCGGCGATCAGGGCGTAGTCGCCCCGATCGAGCTTTTCGCGGATGGCGCGGACGAAGCCGCGCGGGACGGGTGCCGACTTGGCGCGGGCCTCCATCTCGCTCAGCGGATGGGCGCGCCTGGCGGCGGCGATCTCCTCGCGCTTATAGGCTTCGATCCTGGTCAGGATGTCCGACATCGCCCGCCTCAGCCGTTGGAGACCGCGACCAGGTGCTTCAGCCTGGCGGCGGCAGCGCCGCTGTCCAGCGATTTGGCGCCGATGGCAACGCCTTCGGACAGCGTCCCGGCGCGGCCGGCCACCATCAGCGCGGCCGCCGCATTGATGAGCGCGATGTCCCGATAGGGGCTCGGCATGCCGTCCAGCACGCTTTTCAACGCGACCGCATTGGCGTCGGCATCGCCGCCCTTCAAAGCTTCGCCGGCGACGCGCGGCAGGCCGGCTTCCTCCGGCGTGACCTCGAAAGTCCGGATCACGCCGTCGTCCAGCGCCGCGACGAAGGTGGGACCCGTGAGGGTGATCTCATCGAGCCCATCCGAGCCATGCACCACCCAGACCTGCTCGGAGCCAAGATTTTTCAGCACCTGAGCCAGCGGCTGCACCCACTGCCTGGAGAACACGCCGACCATCTGCCGCTTCACGCCGGCCGGGTTGGATAGGGGCCCGAGCAGGTTGAAGATGGTGCGGGTGGCAAGCTCGAGCCGGGTCGGATTGACGTTCTTCATCGCCGGATGATGCGCCGGCGCGAACATGAAGCCGATCCCGGCCTCCTTGACACACTCGCCAACCTGATCGGGGCCTAGATCGATCCGAACGCCGAGGGCGGCCAGCACGTCGGCCGCGCCCGAGCGCGACGACAGCGCGCGGTTGCCATGCTTGGCGACGGGGACGCCGGCGCCGGCCACGATGAACGCGGCGCAGGTCGAGACATTGACCGAGCCGGAGCCGTCGCCGCCGGTGCCGACGATGTCGATCGCCTCCGCCGGCGCGGTCACCCGCGTCATCTTGGCGCGCATCGCCGAGACCGCGCCGGTGATCTCGTCGACGGTCTCGCCGCGCACCCGGAGCGCCATCAACAGGCCGCCCATCTGCGAGGGCGTAGCCTCGCCCGACATCACGCTGTCGAAGGCTGAAGCGGCCTCCTCGCGCGACAGCGTGGCGCCGGTCGCGACCTTGCCGATAATCGATTTGACGTCGTCCATCGCGGGCCTTCGAAACTCACTCAATCGTTGTTGCTGCCATTGCTTGCACCGGTCACCTGGGCGAAAGCGGTTTCGTTGATCGAGGTGCCGATGTTCTTCTCCACCCTGGCGACATAGGCGTTGAGCTGCTCGTCGCTCTGGCCGCGGATGAGCGTCTCCTTCAGCTTTTTCATGTCTTCGGAGCCGGGGTCAACCGGCGGCACCGTGACGTCGGTGACGCGGAACACGATCCATTCGGTGTCGCTGTTGCCGGCGGTCTGGCCGGCCCCGTCCTTGGCGGTCCGGAAGGCCGCGGCGATCACGCCGGACGGCACCCCGGGGACCGAGGCGTCGCGCTTGAAGCTCGCGGTGCTCTCGACCTTCAGCCCGGCGCTCGCGGCCTCGTCGGCGAGCTTGCCGCCCTGGTCGAGCTTCTGCACCATGTCGGTGGCCTTGGCCTTGAGGCGGCCCGCGGTCTCGTCCTGGCGCCAGCGCGCCTCGACCTTGTCCTTGACCTCGTCGAGGGTGCGGTCGTGCGGCGGGGTGGTCGCGAGCACGTCGAACCAGACATAGCCGCCCTTGTAGGCGATGGCGTCGTTGTCGGCGCCGACGTCGCTGTTGAAGGCCTGCGAGACGACGTCGAGACCCGGCGGAATGTTGGCGCGCTGGCCGTCCGGCATCAGCCCGGCGCGGTCGACGGCCTCGATCGTGGTGGCGGGCAGCTTCAGCTTCTGCGCCGCCTCGGTCACGCTGGCGCCGCCGCCACGCTCGTCCTCCATCTTGTCGCGCAGGTTGGCGACCTCGGTGCGGGCGCGGCCCGTGGCGATCTCCTTCTTCAACTCGGGCGCCACGCTCTCATAGCTCGGCTGCACCGCAGGCTGGATGACGCCGACCTTGACCAGCGCCACGCCGAACCCGCCCTGCACCGGCTGGCTCACTTCATCGGGCTTGAGCAAAAACGCCGCGTCCGCGATCGCATGGTCGAGGATAGCGGATTTGGCAACCAGTCCGAGATTGACGTCGGCGGCGTCGAGCTTGCGCTCCTTCCCCAGGTCGTCGAACGAAAGCCCCGAATCGAGGCGGCTGCGCGCAGCCTGCGCCTCCTCGACATTCGGAAAGGTGATCTGCGAGACCTCGCGCTTTTCCGGCGTGCCGAGCTTGTCCTTGCGCTGCTCGAACAGCTTCCTGGCGTCGTCGTCGGACACTTCCGACCATTTGCCGACGTCCTCGGGCGTGACCGCGACGAAGGCGATCTTGCGGTATTCGGGCGCGCGGAACTGGGCCTTGTGCTCATCGAAATAGCCGGCAAGCGCCTCGGGCGAGGGGGGCTCGATGGTGCCGGCCTGGGCGGCGTCGAGCCGGACATAGTCGATCGAGCGCTGCTCGCTCTGGAACCGGCTCAAGGCCTCCAGCAGCGTCTTCGGCGGCTCGAGCCCGGCGGCGACCGTGCCGGCGATCTGCCGGCGCAGCGACACCCGCTTCTGGTCGAGCAGATAGCGCTGCTCGCTGAAGCCGAACTGGCGGATGATCATCTGGAAGCGCTGCGGATCGAAGGCGCCGTTCATGCCCTTGAAGTTCGGATCGGAGAAGATCACGCGCATGGTCTCGGCATCGGACTGGTTGAGCCCCAGCCGCCGCGCGTTCTCGTTCAGCGCCGCCTCCGCCAGGGTCTGGTTCAGCACCTGGCGGTCGAAACCGAAGGCGCGGGCCTGGTCCATGGTCAGCGGCCGGCCGAACTGGCGGCCGATCTGCTGCAACCGGTCGGTATAGAGCTGCCGGAACTCGTTGGTCGAAATCTCGGTGCCGCCGACCTTGGCCAGCGTCGACTGCCCGAAGCCGCGGAAGATGTCGGCGATGCCCCAGATGCCGAAGCTGATGATCAATACGCCCATCACCACGGCCATGATGGTCTTGCCGAGCCAGTTCGATGAGGCCTTGCGCAATCCTCGGAGCATGCGTCCAACTTGTAAAAAGGAGGGATGTAGGGCGCGCCCAGGCGAGAGGTCGCCAACGGGTGCGGCCGTGCTGATAGCGCATCATAAAGAGGCAGTCACCCCGTCGCAACCTTGAGCAGGACGCAGGTTTGGGTCAAAAGCCACAGCCAGCGCCCATCATCCGATTGGAATCCGCCATGACCGCCTCCATCCGTCCGCTGATCGCCGGCAACTGGAAAATGAACGGGTTGAAGGCCTCGCTAGGCGAATTCGAGGCCATGCTGGCCGGCGCGCCGCAGGTCGCGGCCAGGGCCGACCTCCTGGTCTGCCCGCCCGCGACGCTGGTCGCAGCGTTCGCGGAGAAGGCGAAATCGGCCAAGGCACTCGCGGTCGGCGCACAGGATTGTCATCCCAAGGCCTCCGGCGCCCACACCGGTGACATCTCGGCGGAGATGCTGGCCGATGCCGGCGCCAGCGCCATCATTGTCGGCCATTCCGAGCGGCGCGCCGATCACGGTGAGAGCGATGCTCTCGTGCGGCAGAAGGCCGAGGCGGTCTGGCGTGCCGGCCTCACCGCCATCGTCTGCATCGGCGAGACCCGGCACCAGCGCGACGCCGGCCAGACGCTCGACATCTGCGGCGGCCAGCTCAATCTGTCGCTGCCCGACGGCGCTAGCGCCGGTAACCTGGTGGTGGCCTATGAGCCGGTCTGGGCGATCGGCACCGGGCTCACGCCCACGGTCGCCGATGTCGAGCAGGTTCATCGGTTTATCCGCGGTCTCTTGATCGATCGCTTCAAGGAGGAGGGGGCGCGGATGCGCATCCTCTATGGCGGCTCGGTCAAGCCGTCGAACGCTGGCGAGTTGATGGCGGTCGAGAGCGTCAATGGCGCGCTGGTCGGCGGCGCCAGCCTGAAGGCGGCCGACTTCCTCGCGATCGCGGCGGCGATCTAGCCGGCTTCGGCCATCAGCCGCTTCCAGTAGACCATGGTGCCGGTCAGCCCGCCATGCGGCATCAACGCATAGTCTGGAATGATGCCGGCGAGCTGATAGCCGGCGCGCTCGTAGAGCCAGGACGCGCCCTCGTCGACGGCGGTGTCGAGCACCAGCAACGTGCGGCCGCGCGCGATTGCGATGCGCTCGGCTTCGCGCAGCAAGGCGCTGGCGATGCCGCGATGGCGGTGGCTCAGCCGCGTCATCATTTTCGCGATTTCGCCGCGATGCGGCTGATTGGGCGGCAGGTCGAGCAGCAGGGTCACTGTCGCCACCAGCCTTTCGCCGTCGAGGGCGCCGAGCACGATCCGCTCGCCGCGGTCGGCGGCGGCCAGCGATCCGGTCCAGAATGCGCTGGCCAGTTCGACCGGCAGCGGATGCATGAAGCTCACGGAGCCGCCGTTCGCCACCGTCTCGACCAGGATCTCGCTCAGCGCCGCGATGATGTCAGGGGAAGAGGCCAGCGGCCGGATGGAAATGGCCATGATCAGCTCCGCGCCAGCGCTACGACATATTCGCAGGGCGCGCCGGTCTCGTTGGCGAAGGTGACTTCGGCCGGCGCGCCGAAGCCGAGACAATCGCCGGTTTCCAGCACATGACGCTGGGCCGCCTCGGTGATGACGAGGCTGCCGCGCACCACCCAGACCGCCTGCCGGATATGGGCATAGGATTCCGCCGGCAACGTCACCCGCTGGCGCGCCGGCATCTCCACCTTGACGATCTCCAGCGGATGATCGGGACGGCTGAATATCTGTCGCCGCAGATAGCCGGTTTCCGGGTCGCGCCATGACGGCTGCCCGGCGGCGCGCACCAGGCGATCAGGGCGGGCTTCGGCGCGCAGCATCAACCCGGCAAGCGTCAGGTCGAAGGCGCTCGCGAGCTTCACCAGGATGACGGCGGTCGGGCTCGCCTCGGCGCGCTCGATCTTGCTGATGGTGGCTTTCGCCACGCCCGAGCGCTCCGCCAGCTCGGCGAGCGACCAGCCGCGGTTGTCGCGCTCGGCGCGAAGGCGCTCAGCAAGTCGCCGGCTGAAGTTGTCCTCCATAGTAGCCATTCGTCTACTATATTAGACAACCACGTCTGTGGGCAAGCGCACGATCCGCTCGACCTGTGCGGATGCTTGCCGGCGCCCGCGCCGTGCTTATCTCGGGGCTTGAGGGTGGCAATGCCGGATGTGATCGTGTAACACCCGCGCGCACCCGAACGCTCCCGCAGAACCGAAGCGCCGTTTCAATGACCGTCATCCTCGTCATTCACCTCATGATCGTCGTCGTGCTGATTGGCACGGTGCTGCTGCAGAAGTCGGAAGGCGGTGGTCTCGGCATGGGCGGCGCGGCCGGCTTCATGTCGAGCCGCGGCACGGCCAACCTGTTGACCCGGACCACGGCGGTGCTCGCGGTCGGGTTCTTCGCGACCAGCCTGCTGCTGTCCTGGATCGCGAGCTATGACCGCAAGCCGGCCTCGCTGATCGGTAATGGACCGCCGGCGCAGACCCAGCCTGCCGGTGGCGCAGCACCGGTCACGCCGCCGACCAGCGGCGGCGTGCTGGACACGCTCAAGAAGTCGGACGAGCAGCAGAACCAGACGCCGGCGGCACCGCAGGCGCCGCGTTCGCAATAAAGCAGATAAGCCATGCAGGAAGGCGCACCCTTCCTGCCTCCAAATTCTTCTTCAAGGCGCTGATATGTCTCTCATATTCGCGTCACCCACAGGCGCTGGAATGTTTGTGGCCAGCGCGTGATTCGTTTTTGCGAATCGAGGTCCAGGCCTTAAAGGTAGGGTCCCATGGCGCGGTACATCTTCATCACCGGCGGCGTGGTCTCCTCGCTCGGAAAGGGTCTGGCATCGGCGGCACTCGGCGCGCTGCTGCAGGCCCGCGGCTACAAGGTCCGGCTTCGCAAGCTCGACCCCTATCTCAACCTCGATCCGGGGACGATGTCGCCATATCAGCACGGCGAAGTCTTCGTGACCGACGACGGCGCCGAGACCGATCTCGATCTCGGCCATTACGAGCGCTTCACCGGCAGGCCGGCGACCAAGGCCGACAACATCACGACCGGGCGCATCTACCAGGACATCCTGACCAAGGAGCGGCGCGGCGACTATCTCGGCGCCACCATCCAGGTGGTGCCGCATGTCACCAATGCCATCAAGGAGTTCGTCCTCTCCGGCAATGACGAATACGACTTCGTGCTGGTCGAGATCGGCGGCACGGTCGGCGACATCGAGGGCCTGCCGTTCTTCGAGGCGATCCGCCAGCTCAAGAACGAGCTGCCGCGCGATCACGCCGTCTACATCCACCTGACGCTGCTGCCCTATATCCCGAGCGCCGGCGAGCTGAAGACAAAACCGACCCAGCATTCGGTCAAGGAGCTGCGCTCGATCGGCATCCAGCCCGACATCCTGCTGTGCCGGACCGATCGCGAAATTCCGAAGGAGGAGCGGCGCAAGCTCGGGCTGTTCTGCAACGTGCGCGAAAGCGCCGTGATCGAGGCGCGCGACGTCGACAACATCTATGCGGTGCCGGAGGCCTATCATGCCGCGGGCCTGGACGACGAGGTGCTCGCGGCGTTC
>NZ_JAFAVV010000964.1 GCF_019242285.1 Bradyrhizobium sp. | reverse complement strand
TGCCTTCGGTGCCGACCTCGCGGGCGACGCGGGTCACTTCCGAGGCAAACGCGTTGAGCTGGTCGACCGTGGAGTTGATGGTCTCCTTGAGCTGAAGAATCTCGCCGCGCACGTCGACGGTGATCTTCTTCGACAGGTCGCCGTTCGCCACCGCCGTGGTCACGTCGGCGATGTTGCGGACCTGGGCGGTCAGGTTGGACGCCATAAAGTTGACGTTGTCGGTCAGGTCCTTCCAGGTGCCGGCAACGCCGAGCACGTTGGCCTGGCCGCCGAGCTTGCCTTCGGTGCCGACCTCGCGCGCCACGCGCGTCACCTCGGAGGCGAAGGCGTTGAGCTGGTCGACCATCGTGTTCAGCGTCTCCTTCAACTGAAGGATCTCACCGGACACGTTCACCGTGATCTTCTTCGACAGGTCGCCGCTCGCGATCGCCGTCGCGACATCGGCGATGTTGCGGACCTGGGCGGTCAGGTTGGAAGCCATGAAGTTGACGTTGTCGGTCAGGTCCTTCCAGGTGCCGGCGACGCCGGGCACCTGGGCCTGGCCGCCGAGCTTGCCTTCGGTGCCGACCTCGCGCGCGACGCGCGTGACTTCCGAAGCAAACGAGTTGAGCTGGTCGACCATCGTGTTGATGGTGTCCTTCAGCTCCAGGATCTCGCCGCGTACGTCGACCGTGATCTTGCGCGACAGGTCGCCGCGGGCGACCGCGGTGGTGACGTTGGCGATGTTGCGCACCTGGGCGGTCAGGTTGCCGCACATCGCGTTGACCGAGTCGGTCAGGTCCTTCCAGGTGCCGGCGACGCCCGGCACGATCGCCTGGCCGCCGAGCTTGCCGTCGGTGCCGACCTCGCGGGCGACGCGCGTCACCTCGGAGGCGAAGGAGCGGAGCTGGTCCACCATCGTGTTGATGGCTTCCTTGAGCTGCAGGATCTCGCCGCGGACGTCGACCGTGATCTTCTTGGAGAGGTCGCCATTGGCGACCGCGATGGTCACCTCGGCGATGTTGCGGACCTGGCCGGTCAGGTTGTTGGCCATGGAGTTGACGCTCTCGGTCAAGTCCTTCCAGACGCCGGTCACCTCCGGCACCTGGGCCTGGCCGCCGAGCTTGCCCTCGGTGCCGACCTCGCGCGCGACGCGCGTCACCTCGGAGGTGAAGACGCCGAGCTGCTTGATCATGGTGTTGACGATATTGGCGGACTGCAGGAACTCGCCGCCGAGCGGCCGGCCGTCGACGTCGAGCTTGACGGTTTGCAGCAGGTCGCCCTGCGCGACGGCGGCGACCGCGCGGGTGACCTCGCGGGTCGGCCAGAGCAGGTCGTCGATCAGGGTGTTGATCGAGCCTTCCATGTCGGCCCAGGAGCCGGAGGCGAGACCGAGCCTCACACGCTGCCGGGTCTTGCCCTCGCGGCCGACAACCTGGCCGACCAGTTCGAGCTGCTGCGCCATGCGCTGGTTGGCGGCCACGATCTCGTTGAAGGTGTCGGCGATCTTGCCTTCGATGCCGAGATGATCGGCGGTCATCCGCACCGAGAAGTCGCCGCCGCGCATCGCCTGCAAGGCATGCAGCAGCTCCTGCAGCGAGTCGGTCGTTGCATCGCCGTTCGGCCCGGGCCGGCCTCGCCTGCGCGTCGACGACGAGACGGGACCGAGATCAGTCATGACATTCCCCCCAAACCTGTGCGCGGCAAATCAGGATCAAGCGCACACTAGATGCCTGCCAAAACCTCAAATCAAGCGCGAAGCGAATGCGGTGATGGAACCCGCTCGATTTGAGCCAGTGGTGATAACATCGGGCAGGAATTCCGGTTCCTGAGCCAGCCATCATTATTTGCGCGATTTACGCGCGGCGGCTTTGGGTTGAATTTGAATCAATCCTGATCGGGTGACGATGGAGCGGTTCAGGACTGGAAATCTGGTTCCTGCGCGGAACCAGCCTCACGACAGCCGAAGCGCCAGCCTATGGCCGTCGCGGCGGGAGCCTTCGAGGCGCAGGCACGGTCGCCGCCGCCTCCGGGTTGAGCTTGCGGGTCATGCCGTTGGCGGCTTCGCTGAGGTCGGCCAGCGTGCGGCGGGCCTCTTCCATGATCGCGCCCGAGCGCTTGTTGAAGCTGTCGGCGAGCTCGTGAATCGACTTCACCTTCTGGAACAGCACGCCTTCCTCGCCATCCATCAGCCCGGGGATGGCGCCGTTGATTCTCGCCACCACCTTGTCGAAGCCCGTGAAGGCGTCGTCGGCCTTGGCGAGCGCGCTGTCGACCGCATCAGCCTTGTTTTTCAACGATGCGGTATAGCTTTCGAACGAGCGCAGCCCATCCTTGACCATGGCGCGGTTGTCGACCAGGAGATGATCGACATTGTGCAGGGTGTCGGTGATCGACTGCTGCTCGCTCCAGTCGGCGGTCAGGAGCGGAATGCCGTCGGCGTCCAGCGGCGGTGGCGGTGCGGTCGGCGCGCCGCCGACCAGCGAGATCGCTGCGATCCCCGTCAGCCCCTGGAATTCGATGCCGATCGCGGTGTCCTTGCGAACCGGGGCGCTGTTGTCCAGCATCACCAGGGCGACGATCCGGGTCGGGCTCTCCAGCTTGATCGACTTGATCTGGCCGGCCGGCACGCCGTCGAAATTCACGCCGCCGCCCCGGCGCAGGCCGCTGGCCGAGCCATTGAAGACGATGCGCAAGGGGCTTTGGTTGCGCACGCCGAGAAGCTTCTGATAGGCGAGCAGCCCACCGAACGCCGTGGCCAGCACCGCGAGCGTGGTCGTTCCGATCACCAGATTGGTGGCGCGCATGCCGCTCCCGCAACTGGAAGGTCCCGGCCGGGCCGGGCAAACCGCGTCGTGACTTTAGGATCAAAGCGGCGCGGACGAAAGGCCCGCAGTGGTGTGCTTGACAGCATGGGGAGTGAACGCCACGCTCGACCAAGGCGCTGGATCAAGCAAGAACAGGGAGGAAACCGTGCCAAAACTCCTGAGCGAGCGCGAGGTCGCCGACTACCACGCGCGCGGCTACCATTTCCCGATCGACGCCCTCGATGCCGGCGAGGTCGCCGGTTTCCGCCGCCGGCTCGAGGACTACGAGGCCGAAAGCGGCGGCCCGATCAAGGGCGAGATGCGCCATCGCAGCCATGTGCTGTTCACCTGGATCGACGAGATGGTGCGCCATCCCAAGATCCTCGACGCGGTCGAGGACGTGCTCGGGCCGGACATCCTGTGCTGGAACACCAGCTTCTTCATCAAGGAGGCGCGCGATCCCGGTTTCGTCTCGTGGCACCAGGATGCCACCTATTGGGGGTTGAGCTCGTCCGACGTCGCCACGGCCTGGATTGCGATGTCGCCGGCGAACCGGGTATCCGGCTGCATGAAGTTCATCGCCGGCACCCATCGCGCGCAGGTCCAGCACGCGGATACGTTCGACCGGAACAATCTGCTCACCCGCGGGCAGGAGATCGCCGTCGAGGTCGACGAGGCGCAGGCCGTGCATGTCGAGCTGAAGCCCGGACAGGCCTCGCTGCACCATGTGCTCTTGTTTCACGGCTCGGAGCCCAACCAGTCCGACGACCGTCGCATCGGCCTCGCCATCCGCTACATCCCGACCCGCCTGAAGCAGGCCGTCGGCGCCCGCGACTGGGCGACGCTGGTGCGCGGCAGGGACGACTACCATCATTTCGAACCGGCCCATGAGCCGAAGCGCGACCTCGAACCTGTCGCGCTGGCGTTTCACCGCATGGTCTCCGAGGAGCAGGTGCGTGTGCTCTATCGCGGCACCGACAAGACCGCGTACCGGGCGTGAGGGACGTGCAGGCACGCTCGCGCATCCCGTCATCGTGAGCGCAGCATCCGGTCTTCGTAGGATGGGTAGAGCGAAGCGAAACCCATCACCCCCGGTGTGCATCGATGGGTTTCGCTTCGCTCTACGCATCCTACGGCCCACTCTTGCGATTCGCCGCGTTCGTCAACTTCCGTTTTTCAGAAAATGATTTGACGCCGCCCCCGACTCAGGGCATTATGC
>NZ_JAFAVV010000857.1 GCF_019242285.1 Bradyrhizobium sp. | reverse complement strand
AGGCGGGCGATGATCGCGGCGAAGTCGAGCGAGCCGTCGCCCGGCACCGTGAAGGCACCTTTCACCACCGCGTCAAGGAAGCTCTCGCGTTTCCGGTCAAGCTTATCGATGACGCTGCTGCGGACGTCCTTGGTATGCACATGGCTGATCCGGGAATGATGCTTGTCGATGACACGCAAGACGTCGCCGCCGGCAAAAGCCATGTGGCCAGCATCGAACAACAGCGACAGCGCCTCACCCGAGTTCGCCATGAGCAGATCGACTTCAGCTTCAGTCTCGATCGCCGCAGCCATGTGGTGATGGTAGGCGATCGGCATTCCCTGCCCGGCACACCACTCCGCGAAATCCGTCATCTTGCGTCCATACGCTCTGATCTCCTCGTCCGAAAGCCTGGGCTTGGCATGGAGCGGCGCCGAGCGAATGCCCTGGATCGAGCGCGCAGTTTCGCCGTAGGCGATGCAGGGCGCTTTTGCCGCAATGAAGAAATCCATCTGGGCGCGCACACGGTCCCTTTCCTCTTCGATGTCACCGTCGAGCAGAAGGCCGGAGAACCAGCCGCCGCACACGGAAATGCCGAATCGGGCGAGTATCGGACCGAGTTCCTTCATGTTCATGGGGAAACGCCGTCCGGTCTCCATTCCCGTAAAGCCGGCGACGCTCGCCTGGCGCAAGCACTCCTCCAGATCCACGTCATCGGACAACTCGGCAAGATCGTCGTTCCACCAGGCAATGGGGGCAATTCCAAGTTTCGCCTTCATGGCTCGTCACACTCCGATGCGCTGCTTGGCTCGGATCTCGTCTTGCTGCCTGCGCGCGTTTCGAACCGTCTCGCGCGAGGATACTTGGGGAACGCCGACGTCCCAGTCGGCGTCGCCCGGAACCCACGAATACGCATCCGAGACGATCGAAAGCACCGTGGTGCGGTCATTGCCTTTGGCCCATTCGAGCGCGGCAATAAGGTCAGCAAGGCTCTCGCAATGCCGTGCAGCCGCTCCCATGGCCTCAGCATGCTTGGCAAAATCGACGTGAAGGGGATTGTCGCGATTCTGGACTCGACAGTCGGTCAACAAATTATTGAAGCCTGGCACGCCTTTGAATTGCTGCAACCGGTTGATCACCGCGAATCCGCCGTTGTCACAGACCACAATGATCATCTTGTGACCGCTCAGGACCGTCGAGTAGATGTCGGAGTTCATCATCAAATAGGTGCCGTCGCCGACCATCACGATCGGCGTGCCGCCGAGTCCGCCGGGCCCGGAATTGGCCATTGCATGGCCCCAACCGGCTGCGATCTCGTAACCCATGCAGGAGAAGCCGAACTCGAGGTCAAAGGTGTTCGGCGCCTTGACGCGCCAGCCTTTTGCCACTTCGCCGGGCAGCCCCCCGGCGGCCGAAATCAACGTATCTCTCTCGCCAGCGGACGCATTCACGGCCTGGACTATCTGCGCGTAGGTCGGTACCGGAGCGTTGCTGGCGGCCTGCACTGACTCGAGCAGTCCGTCCCATTCCTTGAAGAGCATCTGAGCACGCGCCATGTGGATAGGGTCGACGCGCCACGCGCCGAGTTCCGCATCGAGTTCCGTAACCGTCTCCAGCGCATCGCCCACCACCGCCAGCGCGCGATGCTTCACCGCATCGGATCTGGCGGCGTTGATCGAGATGAAGCGTGCGTCCGGGCTGAAAGCGGTCCATGAGCCCGTCGTGAAATCCTGAAGGCGCGTCCCCACCGCAAGGATCACATCGGCTTCGGCCGCAAGCGCATTGGCCGAGGTTGAGCCGATGATTCCGATCGGTCCCGCATGGGACGGGTGATAGTGGGTCATCGCACCCTTGCCGGCGGTCGTCTCGACGACAGGAATTCCATGTTTGACCGCAAAATCCGCCACGGCATGTCCCGCCAGCGAGTAGCGCACGCCGCCGCCGGAGATGAGGATCGGCTTCTTCGCCGTCTTAAGCAGTTCGGCTGCTTCCGTTAGCTTCTGACGGTCGGGGCGCGGACGCGGGATGGTCCAGGTTCGAGGCTCGAAGAAGACCTCGGGATAGTCGAAGGCGACCTCCTGGGTGTCCTGTGGCAGCGCGAGAAAGGCC
>NZ_JAFAVV010000840.1 GCF_019242285.1 Bradyrhizobium sp. | reverse complement strand
GAGGGTAGCCTCCTCCAGGCTGTCGCAAGTCAGCCCGTGCGAGCGCGCCAGCAGCCCGTGGCCGCCGCCGAGGATGTGGCCGGAGATGCCGACCGCGGGCAGCTCCCGGCCTGCACCGCCAGCCCCTGCTCAGCGGAGACGTCTGAGCCGCGCGGCGTTCGACGCTGAACTCTCACGCCGGCGCGCTGGAGAGGTCGTTGAGCCTGAGCCGGCGTGGAACCGCCGCGAGCAGGAAGATCCCGCAGAGCAGGCAGAGGCCGCCGATCACGTAGAGGGCCGGCGTCGTGCTGCCGGTCATATCCTTGATCGCACCAACCATGACCGGAGACACGATGCCGCCGAGCTGGCCGAGCGTATTGATGAGCGCGATTCCGCTCGCGGCACCCGCGCCGGTCAGCAGTTTTGGCGGCAGGGTCCAGAACGCCGGGATCGAGGCCACCACGCCGGCGCCGAGAATGGCGAGCGCGGCGACCAGCAATGGAACGTTCTTGTCGAACAGGCCGGCGGCGAAGAAGCCGAACGCGGCCGTCATGATCAGCCCCGCCACGAACTTCGGGCGGTCGCCGGATGCGTCCGACAGCCGTCCGATGATCAGCATGCAGATCGCGCCGCAAACATAGGGGACGGCGGTCAGCAGGCCGATGGTGGCGGCGTTGCCGCCGCCGGCGGTCTTGATGAGATCGGGCGCCCAGAAGTTCAGCCCATAGGAGCCGACCTGGATCAGGAAGTAGATCAGGCCGAGCCACAGCACGCCCGGCATGAAAAGCGAGCGCCAGGGTGAGACCTCGCCGATCTCGGCCCGCTGGCGCTCCAATTGCACCGAGATGATGCGGCGTTCCTCGTCGCTGAGCCATTTGGCCTGCTCGATGCCGTCATCGAATCGCGACAGCACCACGAAGCCCAGGACGACGCAGGGCAGCCCGCCGGCAAGAAACAGCCATTGCCACCCCGCCAGGCCCTGCAGGTGGTCCATATAGCTCAGGATCAATCCCGAGATCGGCGCGCCAATGATCCCCGAAAAGGCCGTCGCCAGGAAGAACACCGACGTCATCCGCCCGCGATGCGATTTCGGAAACCAGAGCGTCAGATAATAGAGAATGCCGGGCGCGAAGCCGGCTTCCATGGCGCCGATCAGGAATCGCAAGCCATAGAACTGCCATTCGGTCCGGACGAACACCATGGCGGCGGTGGCCAGCCCCCATGAAATCATGATGCGGGCGATCCAGCGGCGGGCGCCGAAGCGATACAGCAGCATGTTGCTCGGCACCTCAAGAAGGACATAGCCGACGACGAACAAACTCGCCCCGAAGCCATAGGCCGTGTTGCTCAGACCCAGATCGGCCTGCAGCGGGGCCTTGGCAAAGCTGATATTCACGCGGTCGAAGAACGCGAAGAAGTAGCAGACGATGATCAGCGGCATCAGCCGCCATGCGATCTTGCTGATGACCTGCTGCTCGGTGATGGTCGCGCCGGCATTGACGTCCATCATGGTGGTCGTGGTCATGGTTTCCTCCAATCCATTCTTGATTATGGTTTTTGACTGCCTCTCACGGCCTTCATTGAACCGCGCCGAGCTCGCGCAGCCGCGCGATGTCGGCCGCCTGCAGGCCGAGCCCCGCCAGCACCTCGTCGGTGTGCTGGCCCAGCGCCGGCCCCGGCCATCTCACGCTGCCCGGTGTCTGCGAGAGTTTTGGCGTGATCCCCGGCATCTTCACCGAGACATCGCCGGGCAGCTCGCTCGACAGGATCATGTCGCGCGCGAGGTAATGCGGATCGTCGACGATATCGGCCACCGAATAGATCCGGCCGGCCGGAACGTCGGCACCATCGAGCGCCAAAAGAATCTCGTCCAGCGTTCGCCGCGACGTCCAGGCGCTGATGGCGGCATCGAGGGCTGCGTCACAACGCACGCGCCCGTCATTGCCGGCGAGCATCGGGTCGTCGCCGAGATCGGGCCGCTCGATCACGCGCATGAGGCGCTTGAAGATGGCGTCGCTGTTGCCGGCAATGATGACGTGGCGCCCGTCGGAGGTCGGGTAGGTGTTGGACGGGCTGATGCCCGGCAGCGCGCCGCCGGTGCGGCTCCTCACATGGCCGGTGAGGTCATATTCCGGCAGCAGACTCTCCATCATGTTGAACACGCTCTCGTAGAGCGAGACGTCGACGATTTGTCCCCCGCCCTGGCCGGTCTTGACCCGCAGCAGCGACATCAAGGCGCCGATCACGCCATGGAGCGATGCGAGGCTGTCGCCGATGGAGATGCCGACCCGCGCCGGAGGGCTGCCCGGGTCTCCCGTGGTGAAGCGCAGCCCGCCCATCGCCTCGCCGATGGCGCCGAAGCCCGATCTGTCGCGGTACGGCCCGCTCTGTCCGAATCCGGAGATGCGCACCAGGGTCAGGTCGGGATTGTGGGCCGACAGCACGTCCCAGCCGAGGTCGAGCTTCTCGAGCCCGCCCGGCTTGAAGTTCTCGATCACGACGTCTGCCCGCGCGGCCAGTCGAAGGGCGATGTCGCGGCCTTCCGCCGATTTCAGGTCGATCGCGACCGACTTCTTGTTGCGGGACTGCAGATACCACCAGAGCGACGTTCCCTGGTGCAGCTTCCGCCACTTGCGCAGCGGATCGCCGTGGCCGGGCTGCTCGATCTTGATGACCTCGGCGCCGAATTCGGCGAACAGCCGCGCGGCAAACGGTGCAGCCACCAGCGTTCCAAGCTCGACCACTCGAATTCCGGATAACGGCCCGTCCACGTCCGGCTCTCCCTCGACATTCTGTTCATCGAGGTGTCACCAGGTCGGGACTTGACGTCCATTGGCCTTTGATGAAGGCGCGTTCGCGGATCGCGAACGCGTTCAGGCCGCACAGCGGCGCAAATGATCCAGCATCAGCCGGCCCGTGCCCGAAAGGCCCTTGCCCTCGCGGGTCACCAGCACCAGCTCCCGGTCGGCCCAGTCGTCGTCGAGCTCCACGGCTGCGAGATTCATTCCGTGGCTCAGGACGTCGAAGGCGCGATCCGGAATCAGGCCGATGCCCATGCCCGCCTGCACCATGCGGCACACGGCATCGAAGCCGGGGACATGGACCCGCAGCCGGATCGATTTGCCGAGCTGCTGCGCGGTGGACTGCGCACGCAGATAGATCGAGCTGGTCGCGAACAGGCCGACATGATCGTAATCCAGCGTATCCGCGAAGCAGACTCTTGGCTTGCTCGCCAGCGCGTGATCCGACCGGACCACGATGACCAGGCGATCGCGCCGGTAGCCGTAGCGCGCCAGTCCGCGCGTGGCGACGTCTGCCGAGCAGATGCCGAGCTCGGCGGCCCCTTCCTCGATCCCGCGAACGACCTCGGCGCTCGGGCGTTCCTGCAGGTCGAGCCGCACCAGCGCGTGATCGCGGAAGAAGCCGGGCAGATCGTCGGGCAGGAATTCGACGATCGAGGACAGATTGGCGAAGATCCGGACGTGGCCGCGCACGCCGCGCGCATATTCCGTCATGTCGACGGCGATCTTCTCGACGTTGAGCAGCGTGACCCGCGCATGGTGCAGCAGTGCATCGCCGGCCGGCGTCAGCGTCATTCCGTTGGGCTGCCGTTCGAACAGCGCGACCTGCAGCGCGTGCTCGAGATCGTGCATGCGCTTGCTGACCGCGGACGGCGCGATGGCCTCGCGCTGCGACGCCCGCGTCAGATTGCCTTCCTCGCAGATGGCGACGAACAACTGCAAGGTGGTGAGATCGATGCGCCGCGCGAGGTTCACCCTCGGCGGCGCCGCGATCTGGACGGGCTCAATCTTTCGCTGCATCGCTACCTTTCTCGAAGTGAGACGGTAGCACCGCGACGAGTGCTCAATTTTCTCAAATGTCGCGGTAAAGCGCCGCTCTGTTGGGATATCATCCCAAAAAGACGGAGGCTTTCGCAAGAGCATTCCAATATCGGGGCGAGAGCTCCGAGCCACGGGCGCGCCTCGCTGCAGGCAGGGTTGACCTTGACCGCCCCGCAACATTTGGTTCCGATGACACCGATCAATCGAATCCTGGAGGCGGAAACTTCATGGCCTTCGCCGACAACTCCGACACCGGCACTCCGCTCGATGAAGCCGTGCACGAGGCGCGCGCGGCCTATGTCGCACGCAATCCCCTGAGCGCCGCGCAATACGCCGAGGCCGAGACGGTGATGCCCGGCGGCAATACCCGCACCGTGCTGTTCTACCAGCCGTTTCCGCTGACCATCGTGCGCGGCGAGGGCGGCGAGCTCTGGGATGCGGACGGCCATCGCTACCTCGACTTCATGGGCGAGTACACTGCGGGCCTTTCCGGGCATTCGAACCCGGTGATCACGGCGGCCATCAAGGCGGCCATCGACAATGGCTTGAATCTCTCGGGCCACACAAGGATGGAAGCGGAGCTGGCGCGGATCGTGTCGCGGCGTTTCCCGGCGATGGAGCTGTTGCGCTTCACCAATTCCGGCACCGAGGCCACGCTGCTGGCGCTGACGCTGGCGCGCATCGCCACCGGCCGGCGCAAGATCATGGCCTTCGACGGCGGCTATCATGGCTCGGTGTTCGTGTTCCGCGACGCCGTCAACATCGTCAACGCGCCGTTCGACTGGGTGTTCGCGCCCTACAACGATGCGCAAGCCGCGCGCGACCTGATCGCAGCGCATGCGGACGACCTCGCCGCCGTCATCGTCGAGCCGATGCAGGGGTCCGGCGGCTGCATTCCCGCCGAGCCCGAATTCTTGTCCGCCTTGCGCGAAGAGACCACGCGGACAGGCGCGCTCTTGGTCTTGGACGAGGTGATGACCTCGCGGCTGGCGCCGGGTGGACTGCAAACAAGGTACGGCGTGCGGGCGGACCTGATGACGCTCGGCAAATATGTCGGCGGCGGCATGTCGTTCGGCGCGTTCGGCGGGCGCGCCGAGCTGATGCGGCGCTTCGATCCCCGCGAACCAGATGCGCTCGGGCACGCCGGAACCTTCAACAACAATGCGCTGACGATGTCCGCCGGCATCGCCGCGATGACGAAAGTGGTGACGCAGGAAGCACTCGATCGCGTCAATGCGCGCGGCGATGCCCTGCGGCAGCGCCTGCAATCGCTGTGCGCGTCGCATGCGGCGCCGCTCTGCGTCACCGGCATCGGCTCGCTGCTCACCATTCACGCGACGCCCGGCCCGGTGCGCTCGAACGCCGATCTCAAGCACCAGGAGCAGCGCCTCAAGGAGCTCGTGTTCTTCGATCTGCTCGAGCAGGGCATCTATCTCGCCCGCCGCGGCATGGCCGCGCTCTCGCTCGAGGTCGATGATGCGGCGTGCGATGCCTTCGTCGCCGCGTTCCAG
>NZ_JAFAVV010000775.1 GCF_019242285.1 Bradyrhizobium sp. | reverse complement strand
CCTGCATGATATGCACGCCGTAGGGCCCGAGATCCAAATAGCTGGCCACCGCCCAGCCGCCGGCAAACGCAGCGCCGAACACCTCGGCGCCGATCAGAATCGCCGCGCTCAGCACGGTCAGCACGTTCTGCCACGCGATCCCCCGATTGCCGGTTGGGGTCGTTCCGCGGCTCATTCTCTTGCTCCTCTGCGCCTGGACCTTAGGCCGCGTCGCGCGCCTTCGCGCGCATGAGGCCGGCCTCCACCAAGGCGGCGCGGATGCGCTCGATCTCGGCGGCGGAGAGCTTGACCAGGGGCGGGCGCACCACCGCCCGCGGCAGCCGGCCGAGCAGCACCAGCGCTTCCTTCATGCGGTTGTGCATGTCCGCCCAGGGGTCGGCGTAGAACACCCGGGCCAGCGGATAGATGCGGTCATTGAGGCGGCGCGCCTCGGCGAGATCGTTCGCCTTCACCGCGTGGAACAGCTGCGCCTGCAAATCCGCGATCACGCTGCCACTGCCGGAGAGGAGCCCGTTGCAGCCCAGCACGAGCGAGCTCAACAGCCAGGCGCTGTGGGTACTGAGCACGTTCACCGGCCGCGGCAGGTTCTGCAACGTGCGAATGTGCATCTCGTGCTGTGCCACATTCCCGGCCCAGTCCTTAATGGCGCGGATGCTCGCCACCTCGTCCACCATCTTGAGCAGCGTGTCGCACGGGTAGCCCTGGCCGGTGGCGAGCGGATATTGGAACACGATCAGAGGGAGGTCGGTCGCGTCCGCGATGCGCTTGAAATGCGCCAGCGCCATGGCCGGCGATTGACCCAGCGTGAACGGCCCCGGCGGGAAGACCAGCAGCGCGGAGGCGCCACCCTCAGCGGCCATGCGGGCGATTCTGGCGGCCTCGATGCTGCCGTCCGCCCAAATCCCGTTCACCAGCGGCAGCCGCTCGCCGATCTCGTCCTGCGCGACGGCGAGGACCCGCCGCTGCTCGTCGAAACTCAGCGAACCGACCTCGGTCGAATGCGCGTTGATGGTGATGGCGGAGATCCCTTTGGTTCCCGCGACGTCGCGCAAATGCGCCCGAAAGCTCTTCTCATCGATCGAGAGATCGTCGTTGAAGGGCAGCAGCACGGCCGGAATGACGCCGTGGGGTATGTAGCGGGCGTGACGGGGCATCTTCGACTCCTTGGCTTTCGCCTGCGACGACCTCGACCCTATAGCACGCGGGCGAGGCCGAAGTCCCACCGCGACGGGAGGGCTGCCTTGATGTTTACCGGGGGCTAAGCGTACCCTGCCTCAACGCGAAGAGCCGAGGAGATCGCCATGGCCGCTTGTCGTCGAGTCATCAGGCATCTGTGGTTGATGTTGGCGCTGCTTCCGCTGCCGGCGTGGGCGGGCGCGGAGGGCGCGGCGTTCATCTATGTCACCAACAGCGCCGGCGATAGCATCCACGTCATCGATCCCGCGACCAACAAGGTCGTGCAGGAGATCAAGGGCATCGAGGCCGCCCACGGGATTGCGCCCTCTCCCGACGGCACGCGGGTCTACGTCAGCAACGAGGCCGACAGCACGCTTGACGTGTTCGACCGCAGCAGCGGCGCGTTGATCAAGAAAGTGCCGCTGAGCAATCACCCCAACAATATCGCGGTGACCAAGACCGGGGATCGCATTCTGGTCGCGATCGCGCGCGGGAGCGGCGCGGTCGACGTTATCGACGCGAACACCTTGACTCGGACCAAGAGTATCCTGGTCAAGGGCCGGCTGCACAACATTTACGTGACGCCCGACGGCAAGTACCTCATTGCCGGCTCGATTCCGGGCAAGCTTTTGACCGTTATCGACCTCGAGCGCGAGGTCCCGGTCTGGGAGCTGCCGTTCGACCTGGGCGTGCGCCCGATGACGATCGAAGCCGGGCCCGACGGCTCGACCAAGCGCATTTTCGTGCAACTCTCCGACACCAACGGGTTCGCGGTGGTGGATTTCGCCGCGCGCAAGGAGGTGGCCAGGATCAAGCTGCCGGAGACAGCAGCCGAGTTCGAGACCGATGCCGGACGCGCGACGTCGCCTTCGCATGGCATCGGGGTGGCGCCCGACGGCAGGACGCTCTGGGTCACCAGCATCCCCAACAATGCGGTGTTCGTCTATTCGCTGGCCGACCTCAAGCTTATCGGCGAGGTCGCCTTGCCGGCGCTGAAGCTCGCCGGCCACGGCCCGATCTCCTCGGTTCCGAACTGGGTCACGTTCACGCCAAACAGCAAGACGATCTATATCTCCAATGCCGGCATCAAATCCGTCACCGCCATCGATACCGAGAGGATGACGGTCAAAGCCGTTGTTCCGGTGGGCGAAGTGCCCAAGCGGATCACCACGCTGGTAGCGAAGTAACTGCGATCCGCTGGCGCTGGCGGGAGCGGCCTCGCCGTACAGGTGGATTGATTGGGTCGGCGAGAAACCCAATATGTCGGGCACGGCATCGCCGCGGGCACGCGATCATGCCGCAGCCCATACCCTGGTTCTATGACACCACGTGGTTTGTTTCACCCCGCTGTTGCGGCCTGGTTTGAGCGCAGCTTTGCCGCGCCCACGGCCGCGCAGGCGCAGGCTTGGCCGGCGTTTCAGGCCGGCCGGCACGTGCTGATCGCCGCGCCAACCGGTTCCGGCA